>NZ_JABAEE010000002.1:0-9841 GCF_023701885.1 Pseudomonas sp. CG7
GCTCGCGATGGCGGAGTGTCAGTCAACTGCGATGTGGCTGACCCTATGCCATCGCGAGCAAGCTCGCTCCCACAGGGGGTTTGTGTTTTTTCGGAGGATCAAGCCGCCGGCTGATCCAGCTCCAGGCCCACGCCCAAGCGACGGGACATGCACGGCCAGCGCTTCCAGGCTGCGCCGGTCTCAGGGCTGCTGAGCTTCTCGCGATAGGCTTCTACTGATTCCAAGGCAAACGTCTCGTCGTTGAGCATCTCGTCGAACGTGTGATGCACCACTTCGTCGAGTTGGTTGGCAAATGCCTCACCGATCAACTGGTGGGCGATCAGGTTGGCGACCGTCATGTCCAAGGGGATCAGTGGCTGGCCGAAATGCTTGATATAAAGGTCATTCACCTCTTCGACAAACCGGTGCGCCAGATAGGCTTCGTCCAGCAGGCTGTCGAGCCCGACATGCCCGGCCATGATGGTCGGCGGCTGGAGGAAATACTGTTCGGCAATCTTCAGTACCGGTTTGATCTGCGACTCGATACCCGCTTCCCTCGCCACGTCGTTGGCTGCGTCCAGCAGGTCGGGCACTTCATCGATGTACGCCGCGACAAACCGCGCGAGGGCGTTATTGGGGTTCGTGTCCGGCAATTGAATGGTGCGGTGCAGATGCGGTAACTGGGCCTCCAGTTGGCGGGTCAATTGGCCGGTCTCGGCTTCGTGTTGTTGGGCTTTTTGGATCTGCTCGCGCAATGCGGCGGTGTTCATGACAACTCCAGGAAACAAAGGCAATGAAATAGGGAAGACATAACTTAGCTGGCGCAAAAACACTCCTAAGACCTATTTTTCATAACTGCCCCTTCCTTGCTGCGTCACAGTTATATCGGTTTGCCATCACTCAGTTCGCATCCTTCTCCATTCGTGGGCTCTAGCGCAAGCCCCGGCTGTTTCAAACGATTTACGCCATCGCGTTGCGAGGTTGCAGGTGCTGTCTATACTCGGTTTGGAATGGAGTTAGCTGATGACACCCGATTGCATGTGCAGCAAGGCGCGGCGAGTCAATTAAGCAGTCTGAATAGCCGATCCCTTGCCGCAGGCTTTACGCCTACGGGATAACAAGAACGATAAGGGGAACCCGCAATGACGCGACATCCACACGTATGGATGGGCCTCCTGTTGTGGTCGATTTTCAGTCAGGCACAAGCGGCCTGGACTGTGATTATGGCGCCTGGAGCGACACAGATCAGCAACGCAGTGTTCGACCTGCACATGACCATCTTCTGGATCTGTGTGGTCATCGGCATCATCGTCTTCGGCGCCATGTTCTGGTCGATGATGATGCACCGCCGCTCAACCGGCCAGAATGCCGCGCACTTTCACGAAAACACCCGCGTCGAAATCCTCTGGACCATCGTGCCCTTCCTGATCCTGGTGCTGATGGCGATTCCTGCCACCGCGACCCTGATCAAGATGTACGACTCCAGTGAGTCGGAGATCGATATCCAGGTCACCGGCTACCAGTGGAAGTGGCACTACAAGTACCTGGGCCAGGACGTCGAGTTCTTCAGCAACCTGGCGACCCCCGCCGAACAGATCCACAACCAGAGCGCCAAGGGCGAGCACTACCTGTTGGAGGTCGACAAGCCGCTGGTGCTGCCGGTCGATGCCAAGGTGCGCTTTTTGGTGACCTCCGCCGACGTGATCCCCTCCTGGTGGGTGCCGGCCTTCGCGGTCAAGCGCGACGCCATCCCGGGGTTCGTCAACGAAGCCTGGACCCGCGTCGACAAGCCCGGCATCTATCGCGGCCAATGCGCCGAGCTGTGCGGCAAGGACCACGGCTTCATGCCGATCGTGGTGGAGGTCAAGAGCAAGCCCGACTACGAGAAATGGCTGGGCGAACGCAAGGCCGAAGCCGCGCAGCTCAAGGAGCTGACCAGCAAGGAATGGACGCGCGAAGAGCTCGTCGAGCGTGGCGACAAGGTCTATCACACCACCTGCGTGGCCTGCCACCAGGCCGAAGGCCAAGGCTTGCCGCCGATGTTCCCGGCGCTCAAGGGCTCGAAAATCGCCACCGGGCCGATCAAGGATCACCTGAACATTGTCTTCCACGGCAAGCCCGGCACCTCAATGGCGGCGTTCGGCAAACAACTGTCGGAAGTCGATATCGCTGCGGTCGTGACCTATGAACGCAACGCCTGGGGCAACAACAAGGGCGACATGGTGACGCCTAAAGAAGTGCTGGAACTCAAACAGGCGGAAAGCCAATGAGCCGGCCCGACGCTCGTTCCCATAACCGGTCGGGGCGCGTTGCCCCGCGCCGTCCAGCCCATTGGTTCGAAGGAGAAAGGACATGAGTGCTGTGATCGATGACCACGGTCATGCCGACCACGCCCACGGCCCCGCCAAGGGCCTGATGCGCTGGGTGCTGACCACCAACCACAAGGACATCGGCACGCTGTACCTGTGGTTCGCCTTCTCGATGTTCCTGCTGGGCGGCTCGTTCGCCATGGTGATCCGCGCCGAGCTGTTCCAGCCCGGTTTGCAGATCGTCCAGCCGGAATTCTTCAACCAGATGACCACCATGCATGGCCTGGTGATGGTCTTCGGCGCGGTGATGCCGGCGTTCGGCGGCCTGGCCAACTGGATGGTCCCGCTGATGATCGGCGCGCCGGACATGGCCCTGCCGCGCATGTACAACTTCAGCTTCTGGCTGTTGCCGGCGGCGTTCCTGATGTTGGTCTCGACGCTGTTCACTCCCGGCGGCGGGCCGAACTTCGGCTGGACCTTCTATGCGCCGCTGTCCACCACCTATGCGCCGGAAAGCGTGACGTTCTTCATCTTTGCCATTCACCTGATGGGTATCAGCTCGATCATGGGGGCGATCAACGTGGTCGCCACCATCCTCAACCTGCGCGCGCCCGGCATGACCCTGATGAAAATGCCACTGTTCGTCTGGACCTGGCTGATCACCGCGTTCCTGCTGATCGCGGTGATGCCGGTGCTGGCCGGCTGCGTGACGATGATGCTGATGGACATCCACTTCGGCACCAGCTTCTTCAGTGCCGCCGGTGGCGGTGACCCGGTGCTGTTCCAGCACGTGTTCTGGTTCTTCGGCCACCCCGAGGTGTACATCATGATCCTGCCGGCCTTCGGTGCCGTCAGCTCGATCATCCCGGCGTTCTCCCGCAAGCCGTTGTTCGGCTACACCTCGATGGTCTACGCCACGGCCGCCATCGCGTTCCTGTCGTTCATCGTCTGGGCGCACCACATGTTCGTGGTCGGCATCCCGCTGGTGGGCGAGCTGTTCTTCATGTACGCGACCCTGCTGATCGCCGTGCCCACCGGGGTGAAGGTGTTCAACTGGGCCAGCACCATGTGGCAGGGCTCGCTGACCTTCGAGACGCCGATGCTGTTCGCCGTGGCGTTCGTGATCCTGTTTTCCATCGGCGGTTTCTCCGGGCTGATGCTGGCCATCGCCCCGGCGGACTTCCAGTACCAGGACACCTACTTCGTGGTCGCGCACTTCCACTACGTGCTGGTGCCCGGGGCGATCTTCGGGATCTTCGCCTCGGCCTACTACTGGCTGCCGAAATGGACCGGCCACATGTACGACGAAACCCTCGGCAAGCTGCACTTCTGGCTGTCGTTCATCGGCATGAACCTGGCGTTCTTCCCGATGCATTTCGTGGGCCTGGCGGGCATGCCCCGGCGGATTCCCGACTACAACCTGCAGTTCGCCGACTTCAACATGGTCTCGTCCATCGGCGCGTTCATGTTCGGCACCACGCAGATCTTCTTCCTGTTCATCGTGATCAAGACCATCCGCGGCGGCCCGCCCGCACCGGCCAAGCCATGGGATGGGGCCGAGGGGCTGGAATGGAGCGTGCCGTCGCCGGCGCCGTATCACACGTTTACTACGCCGCCGGAAGTGAAATGAACGCCGCAGCTTTTGTGGGAGCGAGCCTGCTCGCGATGGCGGTAAGCCTGACATACCGCGTCGCGTCTTTCGCGAGCAGGCTCGCTCCCACAGGGCTCGGTGCAAGGAGCTGCATCCATGGCTGACTCGATCTCGCTGAAAAAACTGGTCACCCGCCTGCTCCTGGTGGTGGTCGCCATGTTCATCTTCGGGTTTGCCCTGGTGCCGATCTACGACGTGATGTGCAAGGCGTTCGGCATCAATGGCAAGACCGGTGGGCAGTACGAAGGCGAGCAGGTGGTCGATGAGTCGCGCCAGGTGCGTGTGCAATTCCTGTCGACCAACGCGGTGGACATGGTCTGGGACTTCTACCCCAAGGGCGATGAGCTGGTGGTCAAGGCCGGGGCGGTCAACGAGATGGTGTTTGTCGCGCACAACCCCACCGACCGGCCGATGAGCGCCCAGGCGGTGCCGAGCATCTCGCCGAGCAACGCGGCGGCGTATTTCCACAAGACCGAATGTTTTTGTTTTACCCAGCAAGTGCTGCAACCCGGCGAACGCATCGAAATGCCCATGCGCTTCATCGTCGACCGGGACATGCCCAAGGAAGTGAAGCATCTGACGCTGTCCTACACGCTGTTCGACATCACCGCTCGTCATCCACCGGTGGCTCTAAACACTGACCGATAGCGTGCCCGATAAGGAGAACAATAAATGGCAACTCATGAGCACTATTACGTTCCGGCCCAGAGCAAATGGCCGATCATCGCCACGGTCGGGATGTTCGTCACGGTGTATGGCCTGGCGACCTGGTTCAACGACCTGAAAGCCGACCGCCCGGATTCCCACGGCCCGCTGATCTTTTTCGTCGGCGGCCTGCTGGTGGCCTACATGCTGTTCGGCTGGTTCGGCGCGGTCATCAAGGAAAGCCGCGCCGGGCTGTACAGCGCCCAGCTCGACCGCTCGTTCCGCTGGGGCATGAGCTGGTTCATCTTTTCCGAAGTGATGTTCTTCGTCGCCTTCTTCGGTGCGCTGTTCTATGTGCGCATGGTCTCGGCGCCGGGGTTGGCCGGTGAAGGCAGCAAGGGTTTATCGGAAATGCTCTGGCCGAACTTCGAATACGTCTGGCCGTTGTTGAACAACCCCGATCCCAAGCTATTCCCACCGCCCAAGGATGTGATCAGCCCTTGGGGCTTGCCGCTGCTCAACACCATCCTGCTGGTCAGCTCCAGCGTCACCGTGACCATCGCCCACCATGCCCTGAAAAAAGGCCATCGTGGCGCGCTGAAAATCTGGCTGGCGATCACCGTGCTGCTGGGTTGCGCCTTCCTGGGCTTCCAGGCCGAGGAATACATCCACGCCTATAAAGAGCTGGGCCTGACGTTGGGCTCGGGAATCTACGGCGCGACGTTCTTCATGCTCACGGGCTTTCACGGCGCCCACGTCACCATCGGCACGATCATCTTGTTCGTGATGCTGATGCGCATCATGCGCGGGCATTTCGACAACGAGCACCAGTTCGGCTTCGAGGCCGCGAGCTGGTACTGGCACTTCGTCGATGTGGTGTGGATCGGCTTGTTCTTCTTCGTCTACATCCTCTGAGGCAGCCGTTACCAGGGCGGCTCTTTACCAAGGAGCATGCGACACCAACTGGCCGCTGAAAAAGCCCCAGGCGATCAAGCCGACGGTGACGGCGGCCAAGGCGACACGAATCGCCAGGGCGATGGCCAGTCGATTGGAACTGCTGTCGTCCTTGACCAGAAAAAACAGGCCGCTGAACAGGCTGGCAATCGTGGCGATCAGCATCAGGGCGATGGCTGCTTTGAGCATTAGGGACACTCCGGGGGGACGCGATGCACGTGAGTATAGCTATCCCGTTCGACAGCTTTCGGGCGACGCCATGAAAGGCTTCCGGCCGGGCATCGTGCCGTCATTGGTGGTGGCCGTGCTGGTGCCAGTGATGGTGTGCCTGGGGTTCTGGCAACTGAGCCGGGGCGAACAGAAGCGTGTGCTCATGGACACTTACGCCGAGCGCCGCGTGGCGGCGCCGATGGACAGCAGCGAGCTGGCGCACACCTCGGACCCGGCCTTTCGACCGGTCACGCTGCAAGGCCAGTTCGACGCCGAGCACAGCATCCTGCTGGATAACCGCCAGCACGGCGGCAAGGTCGGCGTCGAATTGCTGCAACCGTTCCTCGACCACCGCACCGGGCTGTGGCTGCTGGTCAATCGCGGCTGGCTGCCCTGGCCGGACCGGCGCATCCCGCCGGTCTTCAACACCCCGGAACAACCCGTGAGCCTTCAGGCCTGGGTCTACGTCGCACCCGGCGCCACCTTCCAACTTCACGCCGACCCGGCCGGTGCACCCTGGCCGCGACTGGTCACCGCCATCGAGCCGGACAAGCTCTGGGCCGACCTCGACCGCAACGGCTTCGCCTATGAATTACGCCAACAAAGCGGCCCCGGCGCCTACCGGACCGATTGGCCGGTGGTGGCCATGGGGCCGGAAAAACACCTCGGCTATGCCGTGCAGTGGTTCGCCATGGCGGCGGCGCTGTTCGGCCTGTTCCTTTATCTCGGATGGCACAACGCAGGGAGACACCATGGGAAACACCATGAATCCAACCAACACGTCTGAGGCGCCCGACGCACGCAGCCGTCGCAAGGGCCGCGTGCAATTGCTGCTGATCGTGCTGGGCGTGATCGGCCCGATGATCCTCGCCACCGGCATGTACAAATTCCAGTTCTGGGTGCCCGACAGCCGCAGCTACCACGGCGAGTTGATCGGCACCGGCCAGACCCGCGCCGAGATTGGCGTACAAGCCGATGAGCAACGCTGGCAGATCCTGGTCACCGCGCCGCAGGAGTGCTCGGTGGACTGCCGCCAAATGGTCTATCTGGCGCGGCAGGTGCAGATCGGCCTGGGACGCGATGCCGGCCGCGCCAGCCATGCCCTGGCCATCGCGCAGCCGCTGGACAGCGAGTACGACGCCCAACTGCAACGCGAGTACCCGCAACTGCAACGTTATCCACTGGACCTGCCGGCGTATCAGAAAGGCGCCCAAGGCTCCGGCGGCGCCCAACTGTGGATCATCGATCCCCACAGCAACCTGGTGCTGCGCTACGACGCCAGGGTCAAGGGCAAGGACCTGCTCAACGACCTGCGCCACCTGCTGAAACTGTCGAACATCGGATGAGGGCATCGACATGGCCAAACCTGGATTTCGCCTCGCGCTGTTTGCCACGCTGCTGGCACTGATCGTCGTCCTGCTGGGCGCCTACACCCGGCTCACCCACGCCGGCCTCGGTTGCCCGGACTGGCCCGGTTGCTACGGCTTCATCAGCGTGCCCAAGAGCGAAGCCCAACTGGCCCATGCCGAGCTGCATTTCCCCGACACCCCGGTGGAAGCCCACAAAGGCTGGAACGAGATGGTCCATCGCTACTTTGCCGGGGCCCTGGGGCTGATGATTACCGCCCTGGCCGCTCGAGCCTGGATGAACCGTCGCCGCCCCGGCCAGCCTTTGAAATTGCCGCTGTTCTTGCTGGCCGTGGTCTTCGCCCAGGCAGCGTTCGGCATGTGGACCGTGACCCTCAAGCTCTGGCCGCAGGTGGTCACCGGGCATCTGCTGGGCGGGTTCGCGACGTTGAGCCTGCTGTTCCTGCTGACGCTGAGATTGTCTGGCGTATTACCCGCGCTGACCGTGCCCAAGCGCCTGCAACATTGGGCCACCGCCGGACTGCTGTTGGTGATCGGCCAGATTGCCCTGGGCGGTTGGGTCAGCTCCAACTACGCCGCCGTGGCCTGCATCGACTTCCCCACCTGCCACGGCCAATGGCTGCCGCCGGCGGATTTTGCCAACGGCTTCCACCTGACCCAGCACATCGGCCCCAACTATCTCGGCGGGCAACTGGACAGTGACGCCCGCACCGCCATTCACCTGACCCACCGCATCGGCGCCTTGCTGGTAACCGTGGTGCTGCTGGGCCTGGCCTGGCAATTGAAAAACGTCGGCATGACTCGGCTCGCCGGGCTGGTGCTGGCAGCATTGGCGGCACAGAGCACCCTGGGCATCAGCAACGTGCTGTTCCATCTGCCGGTGCCAGTGGCCGTCGCCCACAACGCCGGGGGCGCCGCGTTGTTGCTGACCCTGGTATTGGTCAACTATCACGCCCGTACCAGCCTGGTCCGGGTCAAGCATCAGGTCCCGCTGCGCTGGCGCTTCAACCCGCATAAACACAGCGTCAGCCCTATAACAATAAAAGGAGAGATGCCATGGCAACCCTGACCGGTGAACGCCACAGCCAAGCGATCTGGCGCGATTACCTGGAGCTGACCAAGCCGAAAGTGGTGGTGTTGATGCTGATCACCTCGCTGGTCGGCATGTTCCTCGCCACCCGTGCCGGCGTGCCATGGACCGTCCTGGTGTTCGGCAACCTCGGCATCGCCCTGTGTGCCGGCGGGGCGGCGGCGGTCAACCATGTGGTGGTCCGGCGCATCGACGCGGTGATGGCGCGCACCCACAAGCGGCCATTGGCCGAGGGCCGGGTCTCGCCGGCCGCCGCACTGACCTTCGCCCTGGCCCTGGCGGTGGCCGGCCAAGCCATGCTGCTGGCCTTCACCAACCCGCTGACGGCCTGGCTGACCCTGGCCTCGTTGCTGGGGTATGCGGTGGTCTATACCGGTTTCCTGAAACGGGCGACGCCGCAGAACATCGTCATCGGCGGCCTCGCCGGCGCCGCGCCGCCACTGCTGGGCTGGGTCGCGGCCACCGGGCATGTCAGCGCCGAGCCGCTGTTGCTGGTGCTGATCATCTTCGCCTGGACCCCGCCGCACTTCTGGGCCCTGGCGATTCACCGCAAGGAGGAATACGCCAAGGCCGACATCCCGATGCTGCCGGTGACCCACGGCGAGCACTACACCAAGATCCACATCCTGCTGTACACCCTGGTGCTGCTGGCGGTGAGCCTGATGCCGTTCGTGATCCAGATGAGCGGGATGCTGTACCTGATTTGCGCACTGGTGCTGGGTGCCCGGTTCCTGCAATGGGCCGTGGTGTTGTACCGTGGCAGTCGGCCGCACGCGGCGATCAACACCTTCAAGTACTCTATCTGGTACTTGTTCCTACTGTTCATCGCCCTGCTCGTTGATCACTACTTACTGTTGAGCCTATGACTCGAACCCAGAAAACCGTCTTCATCCTCGCGGCCGTGATCGCAGTGATCCTCGGCCTGACCATCAACAAAGTGCTGTCCAGCAAAGGCCAGGGCGACCCGACCGCGTTGATCGACGCCGGCATCATCCTGCTGCCCCAGAGCCGCAACCTGCCGGACGTGAAAATGACCGACCAGGATGGCCAGCCCGTGGCGATGGACGGGTTGAAAGACAAATGGAGCCTGCTGTTCTTCGGCTACACCTTCTGCCCGGACATCTGCCCGACCACCCTCGCCCAACTGCGCCAGATCAAAAGCGAACTGCCGCCCGAGGCGGTGGCCAAATTGCAGATCGTACTGGTGAGCGTCGCCCCGAACCGCGACACGCCCAAGCAACTCAAGCAGTACCTGGGTTACTTCGATCCGCAATTCAAAGGCCTGACCGCTTCATCAGTGGAAGACCTGCAGAAACTGGCGAATGCGGTGAGCATCCCGTTCATCCCGGCGGACACCAGCAAGCCCAACTACACAGTTGACCACAGCGGCAACCTCGCCGTGATCGGCCCGGACGGTACTCAGCGTGGGTTTATTCGGGCGCCGTTGAATAATCAGAAGTTGGTGGCGCAGTTGCCGGAGATGCTCAAGCGGAAATAAGGCCAAGGCGAGGCCGCCTGCTCTCTGCAGCCTGGGGCATCAGTGGGAATACAGATCCCCTGTGGGAGCGAGCTTGCTCGCGATGACGCCAGCCCAGACACCACCCGTGGCGAGGGAGCTTGCTCCCGCTCGGCCTGG
>NZ_JABAEE010000002.1:9930-25158 GCF_023701885.1 Pseudomonas sp. CG7
ATACAGCCCCTGTGGGAGCGAGCTTGCTCGCGATGACGCCAGCCCAGACACCACCCGTGGCGAGGGAGCTTGCTCCCGCTCGGCTGCGCAGCAGTCGCAAAACCAGACGATGCGGTTTATCTAAAATAATGCAGGGGCCTGCTGCGCAGGCCAGCGGGAGCAAGCTCCCTCGCCACAGAGGTTAGTGTCGAACCGAACATCCAGCCCAACGCCACGTACTGTGGGAGCGAGCTTGCTCGCGATGACGCCAGCCCAGACACCACCCGTGGCGAGGAAGCTTGCTCCCGCTCGGCTGCGCAGCAGTCGCAAAGCCGGACGATGCGGTTTGCCTGGAAAAATGCAGGGGCCTGCTGCGCAGGCCAGCGGGAGCAAGCTCCCTCGCCACAGGGTTAGTGTCGAACCGAATATCCAGCCCAACGCCACCCACTGCGGGCTGCTCGCGAAAGCGGCGGGTCAGCTTGCTTCAATATTGAATGTGCCGCCCCCTTCGCGAGCAAGCCCGCTCCCACTGGGCGGCGGTAAACACAGTATCTGCAACAGCCCCGATTCCCTGTGGGAGCGAGCTTGCTCGCGATGACGCCAGCCCAGACACCACCCGTGGCGAGGGAGCTTGCTCCCGCTCGGCTGCGCAGCAGCCGCAAAACCAGACGATGCGGTTTACCTGAAATAATGCAGAGGCCTGCTGCGCAGGCCAGCGGGAGCAAGCTCCCTCGCCACAGAGGGTTGGGTTCCCCTCTTCAGTCTCGATATTCCAAGCCTTCCTCAAATGAATAGTTAGAAATCGATAGTCCCCGAAAACTTCACCAACCGCGGATCCCCCTGCGAAAGGTAGCCGCCGTTCGCCGAGGCCCAGTAGTTCTTATCGGTAATGTTTTCCACGTTGACGCGCAACGTCAGGTCTTTCTCCACGAATTTCATCTTATAACGTGCGCCAGCGTCGAACCGGTTCCAGGTCGGCAAGCTCAGGTTGTTGGCCTGGTCAGCGTACTGCCCGCCCGTGCGCAACATCCTCGCGCTGAGCGCGGCACCTTCGATACCCGGGACATCCCAATCCACGCTGGCATTGAGCTGAAACGTCGGCACGCCGATGGCGTGGTTGCCATCGTTGAGGCCGCCCGCGGTGTTTTTCAGTTCGGACGTCATGCGGGTACCGCCGGCCATTAACCGGAGGCCTTCGATGGGCTCGCCGAATACGCTGATCTCCAGCCCCTTGTTGACCTGCTCACCATCACGCACATAGAGGTTCAGCGCGTTGTCGACGTAACCATCGGACGGTTTCTCGATGCGGAAAACACCCACGTTGGCACCGAAGGTTTGCATGTCCAGCTTGATGCCCGCTTCCAACTGTTTTGTGCGGCCAGGGGGAAAGGCTTGGCCCAGGTTGGTGATGCCTGAACCGGACGCCACTGGCCCTTTTGCAAGGCCTTCGATTCGGTTGGCGTAGAGCGACACGCTCTCCACAGGCTTGTAGACGATGCCGTAGACCGGCGTGGTAACGGCGTCATCGTAGAGCGTACTACGGCTGCCATCGTTTGCTGGATTGGCGACACCGTTTGAAGTGGTGCCATCGTACTTGTAGTTTTCGACACGCAACTGCTGACGACGAACACCATAAGTGACCAGCAACTTGTCATCGAACAAACCCACCGTGTCGGAAATCGCCAGGCTACGGTTGCGGGTTTTGCCGGTCACCCCGGGATCGCCCATTTCACCGCCGGTGCTGGACACCGCCGTCGGCTTGGGAAGCTTCGGAGTGTCGTAAATATTGCTGTTGCCGATAACGGGACGATAGAACGTGTAGGCGTTTTCCTGCTCGGTCCAGATCGTTGAGCCGCCGATCGCAACCTGGTGGGAGACAGGGCCCGTGTTGAAGCGCCCGTTCAACCCGCCACTGAACGATGTGTTGTCTTCATTGTGAGGAATTTCCGAGCCGCCAATCGTCGCTACGCCGTTATTGCC
Source organism: Pseudomonas sp. CG7 (assembly GCF_023701885.1). NCBI lineage: Bacteria > Pseudomonadati > Pseudomonadota > Gammaproteobacteria > Pseudomonadales > Pseudomonadaceae > Pseudomonas > Pseudomonas sp. CG7. The sequence continues at coordinate 11,890 of NZ_JABAEE010000002.1, forward strand.
GACCAGTGTCGGTGTGGCGTAGACCCCTGTTTCTCGGGTGTGCTTTACACCGCCAGCCAGGTAGGCGGTCCAGTTTTCGTTCAAATCCCAATCGCCACGAACCATGCCGAAGGTGTCTTCGGTTTCGGAGTAAGTCCAGTCCTGGCCAAAATTGTGGCTCGCGTGCGGAGCCGTGGGAATGCGGGTGGCGCTGCCGATATTCACCGAGTTACGCAGGCCGTTGATACGCTGTTTCTGGTAGCCGAAATCGGTGGAGAGGCGGAAGTCATCACCTCGATAGTCCAAGCCCGCCACGAACAACTTGGTGCGCTGATCCTGATTGTCGATCGCTGTATCACCTTCCCGCTGGCTCAGGTTCAACCGGGCGCCAAACCGCTTGTCCTCGCCGAATCGCTGCCCAATATCCAAATGCTCGCCATTGCGGCCATCGGTGCTGATGTCCTGGGTATAACGACGCGTCGGGACATCCTCCGCGCGTTTAGGCTGTAGGTTGACGCCGCCCCCCAAGCCCGAGCCCGTCGGGCTGACACCGTTGATAATCGCGTTGGGGCCCTTGAACACTTCGACACGCTCGATCGCATCCGTCGACAGAATTTGACGCGGTAAAACGCCGTACAGCCCGTTGTAGGAAATGTCGTCGCTGGCAAGCGGCAGGCCTCGAATCACGAACACCTGGGATTGGTTACCAAATCCATAGGATTGACGCACCGACGGATCATTGAGCAGCACATCACCCACGTCTTCCGCTTGTTGATCTTCAATCAACTGCGAGGTGTAACTCGTCATCACGAACGGGACATCCATGTTGTCCTGATTGCCCAGCACCCCCATCTGGCCTCCGCTCGCCACCTGCCCACCCGCATAGGGCGTTGGTAGCGTGTTGGAGTTGGTTTTGATCGCATCGGCAGTAACGTCGGTCACGCCCAATTCAATGGGCTCTGCCGCCTGGGCAAGGAAACTGACTGAGCAGCACGCGGCGAGCAACGTAAGGCGAGAGGGAAATAGCATGGGGTGATTACCTGCGGGGAAACGGAAGCCAATACAGCTAATGCTAATGATTCGCAGATAGATTAGCTATAGCCACTTGGTGCGCAGCTCAGCAGATGAGTAAGGACAACGGCACGACCTGGACAGTCGGCCGAGGCTCGCAATTGCGCGTCGCGGATGTGGATCGCCGGTTCGGACGCACGGGCTCTATGAGTGCTGCGCACTCAAGCGGGAGCAAGCTCCCTCACCACGGCGAGTTCGCGAAAAGGCGCGAAAAGGGGATTAAATAAGACTCAACAAATCATTCCATTTAGCCCACTCATAAACTCCAGGCCTACGATAGTCACACTCCTGATGAAAATAACCAAACATCCCACCCGCCAACTGAACCCTTATAAAACTTGGTACATCCAGCGCAAATTTAGTCCTAAACATAGTGGAAGGTGATGGCGCTTGATACCAGCAAAAACGGTAATTTATTACCGTATAGTGAGGCGTGTAAAACTGTTCTGGCAACAGCCCCGACCCCAGTTCGAATTCTTTATAACGGCGTTCCGCGAGGGTTTTCTTGTACCGTTTAAAAGTCATCCAATCTTGCTCACCAGCGATACGATGGATATATTCATAGGTATTAATAATCGCCTGAATTATGATATTGGTACCGCGATCCCAAAATTTATTCGCAACATCAGTAGGATCATTCAGGTAAACCTCACCGCTTGGATCCAAAAGAAACTGAAAATCGTTGAAATACTGACCTTTCTCGAACATCAGATCCCAGGCGCTGAGAAGTTGACAAAGTGTCTCGCCATGAATAGCTAAAGCATCCTTACTGCGCGGGCAAGGTGTTGCCATGTCAGGATTGATATAGTCCGTCAGATGTTTTTTGTAACCGATAATTGTTTTGCTATCAACACAGCCGTTAACACGGTCCATGATAATCTGAATTCTGCCGCGATGAATTCGCAAGTCATGCAGTACTGTGCGCAACCCCATGGCCCCCATCTTAACCATGGCATTGTACTCCTTCGAAGTTCCACCGACTTTCGCACCACCGTCCTTCATCAATACACCTGGATGTTCCTTGACGAGATATACGCTATTTGTACCCCCCTTGCCAATTTGCAGACCACGGGTAATTTGGCTTGGAATAAAAGCTGGCAACTGAGCTAGAAGACGAAATGTAGAATTTGAAGAAAGGGCCCAATGCACAGCATCAAACGAAAGAAAATGTCCTTGACTATCCCCTCCCGTCTGCAACGACATCTTGTCCCGCCAGACAGTCAGCACCAGCCTGGAAGTTTGCTGATCGGTAAACATTATTTCGGTCAGTTCTTCAATGGTTAAAAAATGCAACACCATAAGTTTGATATTTTCAGGCAGAGAAGACCAGCTCATCGTCATGCTCCTTGCGTGAATGCCTTAGCGATGGGGTGCTTAAGGTATATCTCACAAAACTCGATTACGCGAACCCGCATTAAGTGATGAACCCGGGGCAATTTCGCGGCTGCATAGGGCGAAGCGTTGTAGGGCAAAACGAATAAATCGATCGTTCCAACGCTCCTGCGTGGGAATGTCGCCAGGGGCGCTCCGCGTTCCGCTTCTGGAAGCTGACGCAGAGCGTCACGAAATTCATTACCACGCAGAGCGTGGGAACGATCAAACGAAAAAACCCGGCCTCTAACGCCGGGTTTTTGGTTTTTCTCGAAGACCAACGGATGAGGGTCAGTCATCCCGCTTTACGAGATCATCCTTTGGAACTGGCCTGCGCCGCTTCAACGATCAGCTCTGCAACCTTCCCCGGATTGGACGTCATCACCACATGGGAAGCCCCTTGAACTGTGACAGTCTTTTTCGAGCCAGCGCGTTCGGCCATGAACTTCAGGGCCGCCTCGGGGATGTTCTTGTCCGCCGAGCCGTAGATGAACCAGGACGGCAGTTTTTTCCAGGCCGGGTCGCCAGACGCTTCCTTCAAGGCCGCCTCGCTGATGGGGCGTTGTGTCGCAGCCATCAGCGCGGAATCAGCCGCTGGAACGTCGGCGGCAAATTGTTGGCCGAATTTGTCCTGCTGGATGTAGAGATCCTTATTGCCATCGTCCAACTGCACCGGAGCCGCCAAGGTCGGGCCAAGGGTGCCGCCAGGGTAGCGACCGGACAGTTCGATGGCGGTTTCGCCTTTGTCCGGCGCGAAGGCTGCGACGTAGACAAGCCCCTTGACCTTGGGGTTGTTGTGCACGGCGTTAGTGATCACGGCGCCGCCGTAGGAATGACCCACCAGGATCACCGGGCCGGCGGTTTGCTCGACGATATCGGCGACGTAATCAGCGTCCTGCTTCACACCGCGCAGCGGGTTGGCCGCGGCAACGACCGGATACCCCTGGTTCAGCAACTGGGCGGCAACGCCATTCCAGCTGGACGATTCGGCGAAGGCGCCATGCACCAGCACGATGGTGGGCTTGGTGGTGTCGGGGTGCGCGGCGGTTGCGTTTTGAACGGATGTGAGTGCCAGCGCAGCGGTGATGGTGACGGCCAACAGCGATTTAATAGTGAGCATGATCATTCCTTTTTTCATCGATTAGTGGGGTGACGCTGCAGCGATGGGTTCACTTGGCCAGGAAATCCAACAGATCCTGGTTGAGGCGGTCCTTGTGGGTGTCGGTCAGGCCGTGGGGCGCACCCGGATAGACGATCAACTCGGCGTCCTGCACAAGCTCGGCGGCGGCATGGGCGGAGGCGTCAATCGGGACGATCTGGTCATCGTCGCCATGTACGATCAGTGTCGGCACGTCGAACTTGGCCAGGTCGGCGCGGAAGTCCGTCGCCGAGAACGCCGCGATGCAGTCATAGGTATTCTTGTGGCCCGCTTGCATGCCCTGCACCCAGAACGAATCGATCAGCCCCTGGGAGACGTTCGCCCCGTCGCGGTTGAAGCCGAAGAACGGGCCAGACGCGATGTCGCGATACAGCTGCGAGCGGTTGTCCAGCGAGGCCTTGCGCAGGCCGTCGAACACCTCGATCGGCAGGCCGCCTGGGTAGTCTTCGGTCTGGAGCATCATCGGCGGAACGGCGCTGATCAGTGCGGCCTTCTTCACCCGGTCGGTGCCGTGGCGGCCGATGTAGCGGGTGATTTCGCCACCCCCGGTTGAGAAACCCACCAGGGTGACGTCGTTAAGGTCCAGGGTGTTGATCACAGCGGCCAGGTCATCGGCATAGTGATCCATGTCGTTGCCTTCCCACGGCTGGCTGGACCGGCCATGGCCGCGGCGGTCGTGGGCAATGACCCGATAGCCTTGGTCCGCCAGGAACAACATCTGCGATTCCCAGCTATCGGAATTCAGCGGCCCGCCGTGGCTGAAGGTGACAACTGGCCCATCTTTCGGACCCCAGTCCTTGTAATAGAGCTGTACGCCATCCGGGGTGGTGATGTAGCTGGCTGCTTGAGCGCGGGAGGACTGGGTATTCATGGCAAGATCTCCTTAGGTCATGGCTCGCCACCGGGGATCCGATGGCTAGTTGATGAGGAGAATTCTTGCAGCGGCATGTATACCGGAAATGTTCGACACCCGGCCGTTATGCGTTGTTTTGAGTCTGTAGATGCGCTGGATACAGTGGCTTACAAATGCATGCCACTGATCCAGCAGGAGCGGCCTACTGATCGCCGCCGAAGTCGAGCGTCACGCAAAGCCCGCCGCCGTCGCGGTTGCGCAGGCTCAGCGTTCCACCAATCGCCACGGTCAACTGCTGGGCGATGGCAAGGCCCAGGCCGGTGCCGCCAGAGCTGCGGTTGCGTGAGCTTTCCACCCGATAGAAGGGCTTGACCACCTCGGCCAGGATCTCCTCGGGAATGCCCGGCCCTCGGTCAAGCACACTGATGGAAACGCCGGTGCTCGCATCGCCGCCAATTTCCACCTCGGCGGTGCCGGCGTACTTCAGCGCGTTATCCACCAGATTCACCAAAATACGCCGCAGGGCATGGGGCCTTGTCTCGATGATCGCGCCGTTCTGGCCGCGCAGGCTGACCTCGCGACCGGTGTCCTGGTAGTCGCACACCAGGCTGTCGAGAAAAGAATCCAGGCTGATGCGGCAACTGGTCTCCGTCGCCCCATGGACGCTTCGCGCATAAGCAACACCCTCGCGCACCAGATGCTCGATCTCGTTGAGGTCGTTGCCCAGTTTGTCTTTCTCGACCGAGTCGTCCATGAATTCGGCGCGCAGCTTCATGCGCGTGATGGGCGTCTGCAAGTCATGGGAAATCGCCGCGAGCAATTGCATGCGCTCTTTCAGGTAAGCAGCAATGCGCGCCTGCATGCTGTTAAAGGCGCGGGCGGCGTAGGCCACTTCCCGTGGACCGGTTTCATCCAACGGCACGGGATGGGCGTTCGGGTCGAGGTTCTCGACCGCCTCGGCCAGGCGACTGAGCGGGCGTATGGCGATGCGCACGGCCAGCCAGGTGCAGCCGATCATCAACAGCAACTGCCCGAACAGGACAAAGGGCAGCCAGGGCGACCACGGCCTGACCGAGGGACGCACATCGATGGGCACCGGGCTGCCGTCAGCCAGTCGCACCTGGGCTTGGAAATGCTGGCGCGGCCCCGGGATCTCGACAATGGTCAGGTCATAGTTGCGGCCCAGCGAGACTTGCAGGGATTGCGCCGCCGTCGCCGCGAGATCGTTGGAAGTGAGCGGAATGCCAGGATCATGTTCCCGCAGCAAATAGTCATAGTTACGACGCTGCAGACGCTTGGTCCATGCCAGGCGCTCGTCGGCAGGCAGACGGTCGAGGATGGCGATGGAGGTCGCCGTGTCGTGCTCAAAGTTGCCCAACATCGCCGTCTTGGTGCTTTCGTAGCGTTCGTAGTACTGGGCTGCGAACGTCAGGGCCTGGGCGAGTATCAGGCCGACCAGGAACACCAGCCACAGCCGCGAGGCCAGCGTGCGAGGCCATTGCAACGCGAGTTTCATGCCTGCTCCTCAAGCATTTCCACCGCAAAGGTAAAGACGTAGCCTTCGTTGCGCACCGTCTTCAAATAGAGCGGCTCGCGGGCGTCATCCAGCAAGCGCTGACGCACGCGGCTGACCAGCAAATCAATGGAACGGTCGAAGATGTCCGCGTCACGGCCCTGCGTCAGGTTGAGCAACTGGTCGCGACTCAGCACCCGCTGAGGATGATCGAGAAACACCCGCAGCAGCCGGTACTCGGCGCCGCTCAGCGAGACCAGCGTGTCGTCTTCATCGAGCAAATGGCGAGCGGTGGTGTCGAGGCGCCAGCGGCCGAACTTGAGCATGCGGCCGCTTTCGCTGACGACAAAGTTCGGCGGCAGCATGCGGGTGCGCCGCAGCACCGCGTTGATACGCGCCAGCAGCTCCCGGGCCGCGAAGGGTTTGGCCAGATAATCGTCGGCGCCCATTTCCAGGCCTATGATGCGGTCGGTCTCGTCGCTGCGAGCCGTCAGCATCAGCACCGGTGTCGCCTTATGCTTGCCGGCGCGCAATTCGCGGCACAACAGCAGCCCGTCATCCCCCGGCATCATGATGTCGAGCACGATCAAGTCCACCTGATTGGCTTCGAGAAAGGCCCGCATCTGACGCCCATCGGCAACCACGGTGGTGCGCAAACCATTCTTCACCAAGTAGTTGCCGACCAGCTCCCTGATTTCCCGATCATCATCCACGATCAATACGTGATCGACATGTTCCATGCCCTGCTCTCCGAAATGCGCGCATCGATTGCGCAGTGTGACGATGCCGTGTTGCCGGTTGGCGACGCACCGTGCGTTCAGCTTATCCAGCCCGAGATCAAGCCAGAGCCAAGCAAAAACAGTGGCGATTGTATCGATCTGTATCGCAATTCACCTCAGATACGTACGCATCCAATCACGGCGTTTTTCGACACAGCCGAGATACCTCACGGGCCTTTAATGAGCGCCATCCAACTCATTGAAGGGAAACGACCATGAACCTGAAGACCATCGCTACTGCTTGCCTGATCACTGCCCTGAGCGCCGGCGCATTACCCGCCTTGGCCCAAGACAAAGCAGCCAGCGAAAGCTATTCCTACGGCACACACCTGGACATCGACAAAGTGATCTCGCTGACTGAAGACGGCGGCCAGACCTGCGGGTTGGTGAATGCGCAGATTACCTACCTCGATTCGATGGGTGAGGAGAAAGCCCTGACGTATCTCAAGCACGGGGCCAGCTGTAACAACGAAGGGAGCTGAGGCGTGGCTCAGCGGTGAGTTCGATTTCCCTGGCCGCCGCAAATCCCTTTGTGGGAGCGGGCTTGCTCGCGAATACGGGGGATCAGCTTGCATCAATGCTGAATGTGCCAACGCCTTCGCCAGCAAGCCCGCTCCCACACTTTTTCGGTGGTGTTCATCAATACTGCGTGCAACACAAAACCCTGTGGGAGCGAGCCTGCTCGCGATGAAATCACCCCAGTTCCAGCGCAAAACACCCCACCCAAATCGCCAAAAAACCTCTCTCCTACAGCCCTCACCTACATTCTCTATCAAGCTACGCATCCTTGCGCCTTTGCCTACAACTACGCCAGAATCCGCCCGCTTGTGCGCCTTGTCCCGGGGTTCTATTGTCTTCCTGCCACTGCCCATCAGTGGTCGGGTTTAGTAGCCCGGTTTACGTCTCGGTGCATGAGTCTCATCAGTCAGGCATTGCCTGTTCTCGATGGTGGCTGTGCGCATGGCACCCTTGGGTGCGCCGGGTTTGACGTAATCACCGGTCTACTAACTTGCGCACAGCCGCCACCCTTTCGTTTAGTAGCGAGAGGGTCGCGGCCTAATTGAGAGATTACGTCGATGTTCAAAATAACTCCGAATCCGCCAGAAGCAGATTCCACCTCTACATCCGCAAAATCCAAAGCCAAGCAGCAAGACGAAACCACTAAACGGGTGCTCGATCACTACTTGCTACCGAAACCGGATAAATCCAAAGACGACCCCAAACCGGGGCAGCTGTATGCCGTCGTGAAAGGCCTCGATAACGAATGTCTGCTTGCCAACCTCACTGAGACGTTGGCTTCGGCTGATGCGATGGTGAGTGATCTGGCGTTTGATCTGGAGGGATCGAGGCGGCACGTGGCGCAGGGGATACAGCAGTTGATTGAGTTGAGTTCGTTGTTGGCGAATCGGGTGTTGGATAACGTGGAGCCGCGGCAGTAGGATTTTTCCCAAATGAAAAAACCCGACGTTTTGCGTCGGGTTTCTTCCATCCGTGGAAACAGATGATATTTTCTGAATATCCTAGAATCGTTTCCCCATGGCCCCCAAGGGTTCTTTCTAGCGATAAGCCGCAAACGGGCTAAAAGCGGACGGACGGTGTGTTATGTATATGAATCCCCTTTTTGCTCCTGCAATCGCATAGCGGCTTAGACAGAAAAGACACAGCAAACTGATCGCATGCATTCGCTGGATAATTGGGAGTGTCATCGCCAAAACTTCCACCAAGGACGAACTCGTTCCTCATCCATCGTTGTGCTTGTCTGCGTGTAAACAGCAGTTGCGATCGCGTGAGTCTGCGCCGCCATCTCATCTAACCAATCTTGAGGCCCGATCCAATGATCGTGAACTGCCTCCAGAAACTCTCGATCCAAAGGCAGCTCGGAGGCATCGCCAACGACCGTACTGAAAGCCTCGCATTTTGGACACCATGCCGTGGTCTCAGTAAACCGTGTCACATCAGAAGAAGGAAATACCGCATAGCAACCAAAGCAAGCGCAATCGTTGCTAATGAGGATTTCTGCCTGATTGCGGTTCGCATGATCATGCGCGCTGTAAGTATCGGGCATTCATACCTCCATCGCAGTGCGCCATATTAGTTGAGCAGCGATCATAAGGCAGTCAGGCGATTAAGCTGCTCTGGCGAAGGAAATCCTAGTGTCCGATAGCGAGGTGGATAGCCAGCGTCTGTAGTCAGCAGATCGCCAAGCTCGGATTCAAGTTCGCCCCAGGGAACGGTTTTGACTGTCGGTTCCCCACCCTGAACGGGTTCAACCAACGCGACGCGATCCGTCTTGGGCAATAGGGTCAGCACACCTTTTGTCCAAGCGCTCATCGATACGGTTTTGCCGTTCTGGTCAGCCAGCTCGTAGAGATGGTACGAGGCAACAAACACATCGACGCCCGTTTCCAGATTGACCTTATCGAGCAACTCTTTCTGATTACTGTAACTACCCTGGAGCAGCAGATGTTCCAGCTTGGCCAGACGGTTATTGACCCCTTCATCATCAGGGTGAAATGGGACGATATCGCGCCCGTCATAGGTATAAATGTCGGTGGAGACTGCCCTGCCCCTCTCAAGCGCTATGAAGCTAAGCTCGACCATCTGACGGATGCCTTGCTCATCCTTGTCGCCCGTGACCATCAAGACGTCACGACTGGGGATCATGAACACCGGTCGACCTTTAACTGATGCGCGATGTAGAACATCTGGCAACAAGACTCTGCTGCTGTCGTATCCGTCCGCCCACTGCGCGGCGTAGAGCCCAGGGATAATCTCATCAAAGGCCTCGTGCGTAGCATCGCGCAAGTTCTCAATGGAGATCGCCACTGCCTCATCCATTGTGACACCCCACTGCGCTTCAGGGCCCCTCGTAAGGGTGGCGGTGGACTCGGGCGAGTCGACGGCAAGCATAATCACACAGTCGCGACCCAAGGACCGATAAACGACATCGTGCGGCTTATCGCCACCATTTCTGGCGTGCTCCAGTCGAACTTCTTCAAGCATGGCAAGATTTCGAATCACCGGACGTAAGTGTGCTTTCACGTTTTCAAAGACCGTCCCGGTTCTCTGGCCAGACGCCAACAGAGTCGATACGTACCCATTCAAAATTGCGACCTTCTGGGTCTTGTCTCCATTTTGATAGTCGCGAAAGGCGTTATGAAGATTGAAGTACGAACCATTGTTATGACGGATGCGAAACTCGCTAGTCTGAAAGTCCATGGCCTCGCTGTAGCCAGCCTTGCGGGCTGACTCGATAAATTTTTTGGCAAATCCTTCCTGAGTCAGAGGACGACTGAGGATTTTGTCGAGCAGGGATTGGAGCATGCACAGGATCCTTCGTGTCAGCAGGCATTTGTAAACAGGGTGGGTTGGAAAAAAGGAATTTATTCCAGATAGTAAGTCGATAGTAAGTCGGCCGGCACGTTTTCTCTGGCCTAGCCCGAAGCGGGCACGAGCACTAAGCTCCTCATTAAGCGGACGTCACATTAGAAAAGGAGTGATAGCTGTGCTGTATCCATTACGCACGCCAGAAGAAAAGAAGCCACCACATTGGGATTTGCGTGCGCAGCCTTCGCACTCTGGCACATGAAATAAGGGGACGGATTTATTTTCCGTAGATTTGCCCTTCAATAACACTCGCAATGGATGCTTGCTCCTGCTTCTCCACCTGCTGTGGGCCAAGCCAGGACCTGACCACCGCACCTCCAAGCCACATATCCCCGCGCCTTTGCCTACAACCGCACCAGAATCCGCCGGCTTTGCAGCCTTGCCCTCAAACTCTATTGTTTCCTTATCACTGGCCGAGCCGGTGTCGATGACACTCGGGTACGCTAGGAGCCCTCGGGAAAGTCATAGGCCGGGGAGTGGGAACGCTCACCCTCGTGAAGGACGCTAACGTGGCCTAGCTCGGGCAAAGAAGGGCTGCTATCCACTCTCGTACACTGCCCATCTGCGACCTTAATACCTGTAGCAAAAAGGAGGTTTACATCGCCATGGAAATCCAGGAAATCAAGCAACGCCTGGCCCGCCCCGCCGTGAAGCTCATTGCCGGCGGCTTTCGTCCTGCTGGCACCGATGAAGAAAGCTGGCTGGGCAATGTCTTCCTGTTCCGACCGGATGAAGAGGTGCCCACTAATCAGGCGGGGCAACAGTTGCTCCCCTATGCGCAGTTTTACCTGCCCGCCCTGCCCGTCAATAGCCCTCTGCTAGCAGGGGTTCGTGTGCTGACGGTGTTCATTTCAAACCCGTTCCCCGAGCACCTTGAGCCGATGGGGAATAATTGGGTTATCCGCGAGTATGGGCCGGATGATGTGTTGGTGCGCAAGTCTCTGTCGGTGGCAGATACATTCCTCAAACCCTTCCCACTGACAGCGCAAGCGGTGCCGGAGGACTTTCCGCTGTGGGATGGCGGTGGTGTCCCGGAAGACCTTGAGCAAGCAATCCTCACGCTGGAACGCGCGGGCAAGATCCAGAGCTATTACGACTTGGTTACCCACACCTACGATCACATGATCGGCGGTTACCCCTCGTTCTGCCAGTCGGGTGTTGATCCGGGTGAAGGCTTCGAGTTTGTGTTCCAGATCTCATCGGACTCGAAGATCAATCTGAACGTGGTCGACAGTGGGAGCCTGATGTTCTGGAAGCACAGCGAAACTGGGGAGTGGGCGCTTTATTACGACTTTTACTAGGAGTAGGGGGACAGATTTAGTTTCAGAAGATAAATCCCCTTTTTTGTCGTCGCTGATCCTCGAAGGAAATATATGACAACCGAGCTGCATACCGGGGCGCGCGCGGGCTACAGCACTCTCGACTGGCACGATGGATACGACGTTAACCTCGGCGACCTCATTCGCCAGCTTCCTCAGCTCGTACAGGGGCGTTATGTGGCGATTGCTGCGTCGGATAGCGGACCCTATAGCCTGAGCGCCGTTGAGATCGCTAGCGGGTGGCAACGTGTAGGTGACTTGGCGATCAGTCCTATCATTGTGGATATCGATCAGTTGCCCACGCCGGGCTTTGATGAGTGGTACGTTTTTGAGCGCTTGCCGGATCGGGCGAGGCTCTCCAAATTCAGCAACGCTATCGCATTCCAACCGTTCGGAGAGGGCGGTAAGGCCGACGCGTTCTGGGCACAAATTGAAGATTTACAACCCGTGCATGCTCTGCTTGGCGCCTGTCGCCTCTTACTGGTAACTCAAGACGCAGCAATATATGAGAACGTACTTACGTTCTATTCAACCTAAGGGTTGAGAGGGTGTCCTGGGGAAACGGGAACAGACCACGATTATGAGACAGTCCGATTACAGGTGAGCCCAAATCGTGGTTTGTCCCCCGGGTTATTCAATCTGCCATTTAGAATCAGTCACCAGGGGCGGTATTGGCTAGGTCATCCCAATTATCTTGTGAGGAAAGCAATGGAGGCTCTTCAACGTGCTCCCATTCCAGATACCACTCGTATGTTTCGTTGCCAGCCTTGAATTCATGTTTAACAGTCCAGCCAAGTTCCACGAGCTTTTGAGCCCGGAGAGAGCCGTGTGTCTTAGTCATTCTCGGAGCTTTCATAATTGTCGTCGCGCGTATGATTGCTGGGAATTGTGTGCCTTCGTGGCGACTCATAACCGCATCCCTGCGGACGGTGTGATTGATGTCTGTAGCTTCGCCTGAGAGGCTTACGCCTTCAGCGTCATTGGCAAATATGAGGCGTGGATTAGCACCCATAACACGGCTAACAACCGGGAAATTCGCTTCATCGGTTTTTCACCCTGCGTCAAGATCAGCACGTGTCCTGAGAAAAGCCAAGTAGCGGACGTCTTCCGCGGCGAAAATCTGTGGGCCAGCTCCCATGTATGCACGCATTAACTCATCCGCTGCACGATCATCTTGACCCTCATCGAGCAAAACCTGTCCAAGACGCAGGTGCAAAAAAGGATTTCCAATCCCGCCGGGGCAAGTCATTGCGTACTGCAAAGCTTCGCGAGCGGAGGCCGTAAATCCGGATAGAAAGCAAGCGTCAGCGATGGCCGCCAGGATCCAGGTTGCAGCCTCCCAATCATTTTTTGGGGAAGGGATTAATGCCCACGCCTTGTTATATTGGGCTACTGCTTCCTCAAAGCGGCCTGACTCAGCCAGCAGATCTCCGTCACTACTGAACTTCAGTATTTGCGAGTGTAGATCCGGACTCAATTCTCTATTTTCGTTCGTCATTGTCCACTCCATAGATTTGGTAAAAATCGGTGGGCATCCTATTAAGAAGCAAATCTCTGTTAGTTTCCGGTACATCAGACAGACCGCGTTGGCTGTTTTGGGGCTGCTGCGCAGCCCAGCGGGGATAAATCCCCCTCGCCACAGGGGTTTGGTGTGTTGGCTGCTTGGTGGGCTGGTATTGAGGACGCGGTGGGCTTTTTTGTGAGTGCTTCGCACTCAAGCGGGAGCAAGCTCCCTCGCCACAAAAGCAGTTTTGTGTGAAGTCAGGGGTGGCGATCCAGCTTCTTGAGGAACACGGTCATTTCTTTTTCGGCTTGTTTGTCACCGTGGGCGCGGGCGG
>NZ_JABAEE010000002.1:25258-208434 GCF_023701885.1 Pseudomonas sp. CG7
TCAGGGGTGGCGATCCAGCTTCTTGAGGAACACGGTCATTTCTTTTTCGGCTTGTGTGTCACCGTGGGCGCGGGCGGCTTCCAGGCCTTGTTCCCAGGCTTGGCGGGCTGCGGCGGTGTCGCCTAGGCCTTGGTGGGCTTTGCCCAGTAGTTTCCAGGCTGCGGAATATTTGGGGTCGAATTCGACGCAGCGCTGGAGGTGTTCGGCGGCGCGGGGGAAATCGCCTAGGTCGAGGTAGCCTTTGCCGAGGCCGAAGCGGAGAAGGGCGTTGTCCATGCCCTTGGTGAGCATTTTTTCCAGGGAGTCGAGCATGGCGGCGTCCCTATCGGTGTGTCAGGGGTTGATCAGTGGCTGTTGGATAGCTTGCTCGCGATGGGGCCATGACTGCCACCGCACAGCCTGGATCAGAAAAAGCTCAACCCCACATGGAACAGCTTCTCGACATCGCGAATATGCTTCTTATCCACCAGGAACAGGATCACAGGGTCGCCGGTCCGGATCGACCGCGATACCGCCGACGATGTCCAAGCCCCATAAGGTCGTGACGACCATGCCTGTGTTCCGCGCTGCTGAAGCAGCGGGCGAAATATTCTGGCTCATGTCCAGCCTCCGATAAATCTGGCGCCAAAAACTATGACACGGCTTAGTCAGGTTGACTTTTTGCTCTTCGACGACCAAGCGACAATTCATATTCCTGAAATTGGATCCAATATAGCGAATGGGTATATACCGCGAAAAAATAATAGTGTCATTTATCAAAATGGTTATGTTAGTTTCGCTCTGCCTTGCAATGAAATGCGAATGGCATAATCTTTCAAAAAAATGGAGCTTTTTATGAAACTCGATATGTCCAAACTGATCGTATCTCAATCCGCACTGAGCCTGACTGCAATGGTTGCGCTGTCGAGCGTAAACAAATCTATCGGCGAATAATATTTCGACGGTGATTTATTAGAAGGACTGCCATATTCCTATGGCGGTCCTTCTTTTTATGGAGAGCCCGTTTTCAAGGAGGAAACAATTGAGCATCTTAATCACAAACGAAGAGTATCGCCAAGACGCTTACGCATTGCTCAATCAATACAAAGAGTCGATGACCTACTTGGCAAGCGTGTTCGATGACAACTATCAAAAATCCGACGCCGTGACCAAGCTGTCCTGGAAGTCTTTCGCGTTCTACAATAAATGCATCAAAAGCCTGCAAGCCAATGATGCGGATTCGGGCTTACTTTTTTTTCAAGAAGCCAAGCAAAGCGAAAGGCAAGGAGCAGAAGGATTCAGGGTTTCCGGATTCTCTGAAAACAACCGAACAGAAGAAATTGATTTGGTTGCCGATGAAATACGAGAAGAGGCGTCTGGCAAAATCAGCATTGGGTTCATCAGCGCTGATGTTGCTGAGGTTGAGAAAGCCAAGTTAATCGCCGGAATAGAACTTCTCAAAGCCCAATCGATAGATCTCTACAATGAAGCTGAGATCCTAATAGATGAAATAGTCTTGACGGGGCCAGGTGATGAATACCATGTCAGATCGGCCAGTAGTTACAATTTATTAGGGCTGGTTTTGATATGGGCCGATGAAGTCCATAGCCCCATCTATTACGCACAACAGGTAGTCCATGAGGCGGCTCATTTAAGGCTGTTTTTAAAAAGCACAGATGACCGCTTTGTCTTGAATCCAGAAAGTGAATTATACACAGCGCCATTCAGGCCTGATGCACGTCCCATGCTCGGTATATTCCACGCACTTTTCGTACTGGCCAGAATTGCACTCGCGATGGCTGGCTTGGGAAAAATAGCACCTGGGAAACTAGCAGAGGAAGCACTTGAGAAAGGGCGGGTGGCTGAGAAGCGATTTTTCGCGACCGCAGCCCAGATCAAGCGGGACGGGGTGTTGACGCCCATGGGGCAACAAATTTTCGATGAGTGCTTGGAAGAAATGACCAAAATATCACCTTTTCGCAATGTGTATGATGACATGCTGAAAAATGGATTTTGACCCATGAGCAGTCTTAAAAAAATCGCCCCACAGGATTACGCATTTTTATTGCTAGTGGCGCTGATCTGGGGTGGGAACTTCGCCTTGATCAAGGTAGGGCTTGAACAAATCAAACCCTTCGTGATGACATTTGTCAGGTTTTCGCTTTGCGTCTTCCCGTTTGTATTTTTCATGCCAAGACCTAAGATTCCAGCTTATGTACTCGCCGCCTATGGATTATTGTTTGGGGGCGGAATATGGGGCTGCGCCAACATCGCCATCTATACAGGCACCTCTCCCGGCACGGTATCCCTCATCATTCAGCTCAGCGCGTTCATTACCTTTATCATTGGCCTGATTGCCTTTAAGGAAAGAGCTTCCAACATCAGCATTATCGCCCTCGCGATATCACTCGCTGGACTGTTTTTGATGCTAATTAATAACAATCAGGGTTCAGGTCCCTTGGGCGTTGCTACCTGCTTGCTCGCAGCTTTTTGCTTTAGCATGTGTACTTTTATTATTCAAAAATACAAACCTACAGACCTGCTGCCCTTTATGGTTTGGAGCTTCTTATTCAGCCTTCCAGTTCTATTTGTTCTGGCCTTGTACTTTGAAGGTGCCGACTCATTCTATAGCCTGAAGGATGCGATAAATTACAAAGTCATCGTGTCGCTGATCTCACAGTCTTACGTGACGACTCTGCTGGGGTACTGGATATGGAACTACAACATCAGGAAGTATTCCGGCTCCACCGTGGCCCCCATCGGCTTGCTGGTTCCGTTTTTCGCCATCATCATTTCCTACCTGTTTTTCAGCTACCCGATAAACGGAACAGTCATTCTATCGATAGGCTTGGTTTTCTGCGGCGTGATCTTGTTCAACCTACGACATAGCATTGAGCTGTTGTTTAACAAGACCGCCATACAGCGATGACACCACCTTGCTCAGGTTTAAAATTTTCCGCAAGAACATATGCACCATTTCAATGCCGCCTCGGCCAAGCCGCCCAGAAAAAGTGCGTTCCGCTTGTCATTTTTGAACGCATTTTTGCTCGTTGATGTAATTGCAAGTTTAACTTTATAAGCGTCTTTAAAACGGGGTTTTAGCGTGCATGAAAACGCTATGGCCAGCATTTATCACGGCCCAGGCGGTCGTTCACAGCGCTCAAGGATGCCGTTCACTTCCGTCATGCCGAAACGCTTACGATAGGGAAATCTTCATGAAGAGTTTTTCAAAAGAATTGGCTATTTTTTTAGTCTGCTCAACGGCTTACCGCCTATGTTCCGGGGCATTGGTGGTCTCCCTGACGTGGACCATCCTCAACCAGAACGAAGGTGGTTATTTGCCTTTGGCATTGGCGATTTTTTGCTCGTTCATTCCGGCCTTCATCACGCCGGTGATCATCAAGCGGCTGTCGGTGCGAATGAACGGGCGAAAAATGAGCAGCTGGTTTACGTTTTGTCTGGCCGGCCTCAGCCTGGTGGTAGGGGCAAGCCGAGACATCACCCTTGCGCTGCTAGTCGCCAACCTTTTTGTCTGGCTGGTTTTCATGCTGCTCGAAGCCAGCTTGGATATGTGGTTCACCCAGGTTCAGCGCGGTATGGATCAAGCCTCTGTCAGGCGCATCAGTGGTGCAACCACTGCAACCGGTCAAGCGGCCCTGATGATTGGGCCGTTGTTGGCAGCCGGCTTGATGCCGATCCTGCCAGGTATGGGGTTCTTCATTTTTCTGGGCGCTGGATTCCTGCTGGTATCAGCGATTTGCTACATCCGCCATGGTCGCTCGGTGGTGGCACAAGAGACTAGCGAGACAGTTGCGCCCGCCAAGCTTCCACTCACCCTGTTTGTGCCAATGGTACTGATCTGGCCAATCCTCGGTGCCTTCAACTTCATGCTCCCAGTGTATGTGTCGAGCCATGGCTGGGCGCTATTTGAGCTGGGTGTGCTGGATGCAGTGTTTGGCCTGGGGATGGCGTTGGTGGGCGTGCTGATCATTCTGAGTAATACCGGTCGCAATCTATCGGTATTTCTCTCCGGGCTGATCGGGCTGGCCGTCATTTCCGCAGCGGTATGGTTTATGGTGCCGGATACCCTGGTGCGCAAAGCTCTGAGCCTGCTGATCCTTGGCATGGCCTTTGGCGGTGCGCGGGTGCATATCCGAGCCGCTATTGCCTACCGCTACAGCGAGGCTGCCGTTGGTGCATGTGTTAGCCGGGCGAATGCCCTCGCAACGCCGGTCTTGCTGTTAATCCTCAGCCTGCAACTGGCATTGATTGAGAGCGCGTGGCTGATACCGTTTCTGATGATTGCCTTGTCCATTGTTCTCTTGCTACAGACATCGGCGACTCGCTTTGCCCAAGGGCACACGGGTCCGATAACAGCAGGTGCCTGATCGTCTTGTTTTGTCTGTGTTCAGGGGTGGCGATCCAGCTTCTTGAGGAACACAGTCATTTCTTTTTCGGCTTGTTTGTCACCGTGGGCGCGGGCGGCTTCCTGGCCTTGTTCCCAGGCTTGGCGGGCTGCGGCGGTGTCGCCTTGGCCTTGGTGGGCCTTGCCCAGTAGTTTCCAGGCGGCTGAATACTTGGGGTCGAATTCGACGCAGCGTTGGAGGTGTTCGGCGGCGCGGGGGAATTCGCCTAGGTCGAGGTAGCCTTTGCCGAGGCCGAAGCGGAGAAGGGCGTTGTCCATGCCCTTGGCGAGCATTTTTTCCAGGGAGTCGAGCATGGGGGCGTCCTTATCGGTGTGTCAGGGGTTGATCAGTGGCTGTTGGATAGCTATCGCGAGCAAGCTCGCTCCCACAGGGGTTGGGGGTTGCTCACGATATTTGTGAGCAATGGAGACCCGGTGTGGGAGCGAGCTTGCTCGCGATGAGGCCATGACTGCCACCGCACAGCCTGGATCAGAAAAAGCTCAACCCCACATGGAACAGCTTCTCGACATCGCGAATGTGCTTCTTATCCACCAGGAACAGGATCACATGGTCGCCAGTCTGGATGACAGTATCGTCGTGGGCGATGAGCACTTCTTCGTCGCGGATGATCGCGCCAATGGTGGTGCCGGGTGGCAGGCCGATGTCGCGGATGGCTTTGCCGATCACTTTGCTGGACTTGGCGTCGCCGTGGGCGATGGCTTCGATGGCTTCGGCCGCGCCGCGGCGCAGGGAGTGGACGCTGACGATGTCGCCGCGGCGCACGTGGGCGAGCAAGGTGCCGATGGTTGCCAGTTGCGGGCTGATGGCGATGTCGATGTCGCCGCCCTGGATCAGGTCGACGTAGGCCGGGTTGTTGATGATGGTCATGACCTTTTTCGCGCCCAGGCGCTTGGCCAGTAGCGAGGACATGATGTTGGCTTCGTCGTCGTTGGGCAGGGCCAGGAAGATGTCGGCGTCGGCGATGTTTTCTTCCAGCAGCAGGTCGCGGGCGGAGGCGCTGCCTTGCAGCACCACGGTGCTGTCGAGGGTGTCGGAGAGGTAGCGGCAGCGCGCCGGGTTCATCTCGATGATCTTGACCTGGTAGCGGCTTTCGATGGCTTCGGCCAGGCGTTCGCCGATCTGGCCGCCACCGGCAATGACGATGCGTTTGTAGTTCTCGTCGAGGCGGCGCATTTCGCTCATGACGGCGCGAATGTTCGCCTTGGCGGCGATGAAGAACACTTCGTCGTCGGCTTCAATCACCGTGTCACCCTGGGGCAGGATCGGCCGGTCACGGCGGAAAATCGCGGCGACACGGGTCTCGACATTGGGCATGTGCTCGCGCAATTGGCGCAGTTGCTGGCCCACCAGCGGGCCGCCGTAGTAGGCCTTGACCGCCACCAGTTGTGCCTTGCCTTCGGCAAAGTCGATCACCTGCAAGGCGCCAGGGTGTTCGATCAGGCGCTTGATGTAGTTGGTGACCACCTGTTCGGGGCTGATCAGCACGTCCACGGGGATCGCTTCGTTGTCGAAGAGGTCGGCGCGGGTCAGGTAGGCGGCTTCGCGCACCCGGGCGATTTTGGTCGGGGTGTGGAACAGCGTGTGGGCGACCTGGCAGGCGACCATGTTGGTTTCGTCGCTGTTGGTCACGGCCACGAGCATGTCGGCGTCGTCGGCGCCGGCCTGGCGCAGCACGGTGGGCAAGGAGCCGCGCCCTTGCACGGTGCGGATGTCGAGACGGGCGCCGAGGTCGCGCAGGCGTTCGCCGTCGGTGTCGACCACGGTGATGTCGTTGGCCTCGCTGGCCAGGTGTTCCGCCAGCGAACCGCCGACCTGCCCTGCACCCAGGATGATGATTTTCATCCATTCACTCCTATCGAATCGGTTTTAACCGCGTGCGGCGGCGATTTTGATCAGCTTGGCGTAATAGAACCCATCGTGGCCGCCTTCCTGGGCCAGCAACTGCCGGCCGTGAGGCTGCTTGAGGCCGGCCTGGGTGGCGATGTCCAGCTCCCGGGCGCCTGGCGTGCGGGCGAGGAAGGCTTCGATCACGTCGGTGTTTTCGGTCGGCAAGGTCGAGCAGGTGGCGTAGAGCAGCATGCCGCCGACTTCGAGGGTCTGCCACAGGGCATCGAGCAGTTCGCCTTGCAACACGGCCAATGCGGCGATGTCGTCCGGCTGGCGGGTGAGCTTGATGTCCGGATGGCGGCGGATCACGCCGGTGGCCGAGCACGGCGCGTCGAGGAGGATGCGCTGGACCGGTTTGCCGTCCCACCACGCAGCCGCGTCGCGACCGTCGGCGGCAAACAACTCGGCGTCCAGGCCCAGGCGTTCGAGGTTTTCCTTCACCCGCACCAGGCGCTTGGCTTCCAGGTCCACGGCCACCACGCCGGCCAGCTTCGGCTCGGCTTCGAGGATGTGACAGGTCTTGCCCCCTGGCGCGCAGCAGGCGTCCAGCACCCGTTGGCCGGGCGCCAGCTCCAGCAGGTCGGCGGCCAGTTGGGCGGCTTCGTCCTGGACGCTGATCCAACCTTCGGCGAAGCCCGGCAGTGCGCGCACATCGCCCGGGGTTTCCAGGATGATGCCGTCGCAGCTGTATTGGCACGGGATGGCCGGGATGCCCGCCTCGCCCAGCAACGCCAGGTAGGCATCGCGGGTGTGGTGGCGACGGTTGACCCGCAGGATCATCGGCGGATGGGCGTTGTTGGCGGCGCAGATGGCTTCCCACTGCTCGGGCCAGAAGGCCTTGAGGGATTTCTGCAACCAGCGCGGGTGGGCGGTGCGCACCACCGGGTCGTGTTCCAGTTCCGCCAGCAGGGTTTCGCTTTCCCGTTGGGCGCGGCGCAACACGGCGTTGATCAGGGCCTTGGCCCAAGGTTTTTTCAGCTTGTCGGCGCAGCCCACGGTCTCGCCGATGGCGGCGTGGGCGGGGACGCGGGTGTAGAGCAGTTGATAGAGGCCTACCAGCAGCAGCGCCTCGACGTCGGCATCGGCGGCCTTGAACGGCTTCTGCAACAGCTTGGCCGCGAGGGCCGAGAGGCGCGGCTGCCAACGGGCGGTGCCGAACGCCAGGTCCTGGGTGAAACCGCGATCGCGATCTTCGACCTTGTCCAGTTGGGTCGGCAGGGAACTGTTCAGCGAGGCTTTGCCGCTGAGGACGGCGGCAAGTGCCTTGGCGGCGGCCAGACGCGGGTTCATGAGGCGTCCGCCGCTTGGCCGAGGACGGTGCCGACGGCGAATTTCTCACGACGGCTGTTGAACAGGTCGCTGAAGTTCAGCGCCTTGCCGCCGGGCAGTTGCAGGCGCGTCAGGCACAGTGCTTGATCGCCACAGGCAACGACGAGGCCGTCCTTGCTGGCGCTGAGGATTTCTCCGGGTGCGCCCTTCCCTTCGGCGCGACTGGCCGCCAGCACTTTCAGGGCTTCGCCGTTCAAGGTGCTGTGGCAGATCGGCCAAGGGTTGAAGGCCCGCACCAGGCGCTCCAGCTCGACGGCTGGGCGGCTCCAGTCGATGCGGGCTTCGTCCTTGTTCAGTTTGTGCGCGTAGGTGGCGAGGCTGTCATCCTGCACTTCGCCTTCCAGCGTGCCGGCGGCCAGACCTGCAATGGCTTGGACCACCGCTGGCGGGCCGATCAGCGCGAGGCGGTCGTGCAGGCTGCCGCCGGTGTCTTCGGCGCTGATGGGGGTGCTGGCCTTGAGCAGCATCGGCCCGGTGTCCAGGCCGGCTTCCATACGCATCACGGTCACGCCGCTCTCGGCATCGCCGGCTTCCACCGCACGTTGGATCGGCGCCGCACCGCGCCAGCGCGGCAGCAGCGAGGCGTGGCTGTTGATGCAACCCAGGCGCGGGATGTCCAACACCACTTGCGGCAGGATCAGGCCGTAGGCGACCACCACCATCAAGTCGGGCTTCAGCGCCGCCAGTTCGGCCTGGGCCTGGGCGTCGCGCAGGGTCGGCGGCTGCAACACCGGCAAACCATTTTCCAGTGCGAGTTGTTTGACCGGGCTGGGCATCAGTTTTTGCCCGCGACCTGCGGGACGATCCGGCTGGGTGTAGACCGCGACGATTTCATGGGGGCTGGCCAGCAGGGCCTTGAGGTGTTCGGCGGCAAACTCGGGAGTGCCGGCAAAGACGATGCGCAGTGGCTCAGTCATGGAAAACTCTCAATTACAAAGCAGTCGCAAAAAGAAAAAGGCTTGCCGCGGCAAGCCTTTGAAGAGGGGCATCAAGCGTTCTGGCGATGGATCTTTTCCAGTTTTTTCTTGATCCGGTCACGCTTGAGATTAGACAGGTAATCAACGAACAACTTGCCGTTGAGGTGGTCGCATTCGTGCTGGATGCACACCGCCAGCAGGCCTTCGGCGATCAGTTCGTAAGGCTGGCCGTCACGGTCCAGGGCCTTGATCTTGACCTTCTGCGGACGGTCGACGTTTTCGTAGAAGCCCGGCACCGACAGGCAGCCTTCCTGGTACTGGTCCATCTCGTCGGTCAGGGTTTCGAACTCGGGGTTGATGAACACCCGGGGCTCGCTGCGGTCTTCGGAGAGGTCCATGACGACGATACGCTTGTGCACGTTGACCTGGGTCGCGGCGAGGCCGATGCCGGGCGCCTCATACATTGTTTCAAACATGTCATCGACCAGCTGACGCACTTCGTCGTCCACTACGGCCACCGGTTTGGCGATAGTGCGCAGGCGCGGGTCCGGAAATTCGAGAATGTTCAAAATGGCCATAAGCTTGATAAATGCACGTGTGAGGTAAAGTCGGGTGGCTGGCCTGGCGTGTGTCGGGATGCAGGCTACCGTTGTAAAACGTTGCTCTTGAACAGAGCGAGCCACGGGGGCTCTGGCGTTTTACGCGAACGCACATAATAAAGGGATTCACCGCATGAGGAAATCACTACTCGCCCTGCTGCTCCTGGCCTCGGCCGGTATCGCGCACGGGCAAGTGCAACTTCGGGAAGGTTTTCCCCAGCAATACACGGTGGTGACGGGGGACACGCTGTGGGACATTTCCGGTAAATACCTGCGCGAGCCGTGGAAATGGCCGGAGCTGTGGCAGGCCAACCCACAGATCGAAAACCCCAACCTGATCTATCCGGGCGACACCCTGTCGCTGGTCTACGTCAACGGCCAGCCGCGCCTGACCCTCAATCGCGGCGCCTCGCGGGGCACCATCAAGCTGTCGCCGCGCATTCGCAGTTCGCCGGTGGCCGATGCGATCCCGAGCATTCCGCTGCAAGCCATCAACAGCTTTTTGCTGAGCAACCGCATCGTCGACACGGCGGAAGATTTCAACAAGGCGCCCTACGTCGTCGCCGGCAATGCCGAGCGGGTGCTCAGCGGCATGGGGGACCGGGTCTTCGCTCGTGGTGCGTTCGATGAGAGCCAGACGGCGTACGGCATCTTCCGCCAGGGCAAGGTCTACACCGACCCCGAGCCCAAGGAATTTTTGGGCATCAACGCCGACGACATCGGCAGCGGCGAAGTGGGCGCCAGCGAGGGCGATGTCACCCCCCTGGCCCTGCAACGCACCACCCAGGAAGTTCGCCTGGGTGATCGGCTGTTCAGCGGCGAAGAGCGCTCGATCAACTCGACCTTCATGCCCAGCGCGCCGAAATCGGACATCCAAGGCCTGATCCTCGATGTCCCCCGGGGCGTGACGCAGATCGGCGCGCTGGACGTGGTCACCCTGAACAAGGGGCGGCGCGACGGGCTGGTGGAAGGCAACGTACTGGCGGTGATGAAGACCGGTGAAACCGTGCGCGACCGCATCACCGGCGAGCCGGTGAAAATCCCCGATGAACGGGCCGGCCTGCTGATGGTGTTCCGCACTTACGACAAACTCAGTTACGGCTTGGTGCTGTACGCCTCGCGGTCGTTGGCGATCCTCGACAAGGTGCGCAATCCGTAACGGGTCTCACAAGTTACCAACAGAGTTATCCACAGCTTGTTCCCGTTTCAGCGGGACGATAATGATCAAGGATTGATCACATGCCATTGCCTGAATCTGCTTCGGTTCCGCCTGCGGAACTGGAGGCCCGCCTGCGCTTGCATCGCTTGCCGGCGCTGGGCCCTAAACGTTTCATGACCTTGATGGAGGCCTTTGGCTCGGCGTCCAAAGCCATCAGCGCACCGGCCAGCGCCTGGCGGGCGCTGGGGTTGCCGGCCACGTGCGCCGAGGCCCGACGCGCCCCGGACATACGTGACGGCGCCGCCCACGCATTGGCCTGGCTAGACGGCCCGGCCCAGCATTTACTGATGTGGGACCAGCCTGATTACCCGGCGCTGCTGGCGCAAATCAGCGACGCACCGCCGCTGCTGTTCGTCGCTGGCGCCCCCTCGATCCTGGAAAAACCGCAGCTGGCGATGGTCGGCAGTCGTCGGGCATCGCGGCCGGGCATGGACACGGCGGCGGCGTTTTCCAGAAGCCTGGCCGGCGCTGGTTTTGTCATCACCAGTGGCTTGGCGTTGGGCATCGATGCGGCGGCCCATCAGGCGGCGCTGGACGTTGGCGGATGCACCGTCGGCGTGCTCGGCACTGGCCTGGAAAATTTTTATCCACAGCGCAATCGTCGGCTGGCGGACGCGATGATTGCCCAGGGCCGCGCGGTGGTTTCGGAATTCCCGCTGGACGCAGCGCCTAACGCCAGCAACTTTCCGCGCCGCAACCGAATCATCAGCGGTTTGTCCCTGGGGGTGCTGGTGGTAGAGGCGAGTGTCGCCAGTGGCTCGCTGATCACCGCCCGCCTGGCGGCGGAACAGGGTCGCGAGGTGTATGCCATTCCTGGCTCGATCCATCACCCTGGGGCCCGGGGCTGTCATCAACTGATCCGCGACGGTGCGGCGCTGGTGGAAACCGTCGAGCACATTCTTGAAGCGTTGCGCGGTTGGCAACGACTGCCGCTGGCCGCCGAGCCTGTGGCCGTGACCCATCCGCTGCTGCGCCTGCTGCATGCCGCGCCGCAGAGCAGCGAGGCGCTGGCCGACGCCAGTGGCTGGGGTTTGCCCAAGGTGCAGGCGGCGTTGACCGAGCTGGAAATGGAGGGGCGCGCCGCTCGTGACAACGGACGCTGGTTCGCACGCTAGGTTTTATGGGGAAGATCGGTAAACTGCCCACAGCCTTAATTGCGTTGCGGGAGAATCTTTCATGGTCAACAGTTGGCGTGTGCAACAAGCCGCGCGAGAAATTCGCGCCGGGGCGGTGATTGCCTATCCAACCGAAGCGGTCTGGGGCCTGGGTTGCGACCCATGGAACGAGGAGGCCGTGGAACGCCTGCTGGCGATCAAGTCGCGGCTGCCCGACAAAGGCCTGATCCTGGTGGCGGACAACATCCACCAGTTCGACTTTCTGTTCGAAGACTTCCCCGAAACCTGGATGGACCGCATGGCCAGCACCTGGCCAGGGCCCAATACCTGGCTGGTGCCGCACCAGAACCTGCTGCCGGAGTGGATTACTGGCGTGCACGACACCGTCGCGCTGCGGGTCAGTGATCATCCCACCGTGCGTGATTTGTGTGCGCTGGTCGGGCCGCTGGTGTCCACGTCGGCCAACCCCCAGGGGCGCCCGGCAGCGCGCACGCGAATTCGCGTCGAGCAGTATTTCCGCGGGCAGATCGACCTGGTGCTGGGCGGCAACCTGGGCGGGCGCAAGAACCCCAGCGTGATTCGCGACCTGGCGACCGGCAAGGTCGTGCGGCCGGACTGAGCCCGAACACAAACGTTGCATCTTGCATAAACCACTGTGGGAGCGAGCTTGCTCGCGATAGCGCCAGGACAGCCAGCATCAATGTTGACTGATACACCGCTATCGCGAGCAAGCTCGCTCCCACAGGGTTTTGTGTTGCACACAGTACTTATGAACACCACCGAACAAGTGTGGGAGCGAGCTTGCTCGCGATGGCGCCAGGTCAGCCAGCATCAATGTTGACTGATACACCGCTATCGCGAGCAGGCTCGCTCCCACAGGGTTTTGTGTTGCACACAGTACTTATGAACACCACCGAACAAGTGTGGGAGCGAGCTTGCTCGCGATGGCGTCAGGTCAGCCGGCATTAATGTTGGCTGACCCACCGCTATCGCGAGCAAGCTCGCTCCCACAGGTACTGCATGTACCCTTGGGTACCCAATCTCAAGGCAGCAGAATGGTCGACCCCGTCGTGCGCCGCGCTGACAACTCGGTATGGGCCTTGGCCGCTTCCGCCAGTGGATAACGCTGGTTGATATCCACCGTGAGCTTGCCGCTGGCAATCATCCCGAACAATTCATCAGCCATGCGCTGCAGGTTTTCGGCGTTGTTGGCGTAGGTCGCCAGGGTTGGGCGGGTGACGTACAGCGAGCCCTTGGCCGAGAGAATCCCCAGGTTCACGCCGTCCACCGCGCCGGAGGCGTTGCCGAAGCTCACCACCAGGCCACGAGGCGCCGTGCAATCCAAAGACGTCAGCCACGTGTCCTTGCCAACGCCGTCGTACACCACCGGGACTTTCTTGCCGTCAGTCAATTCCAACACGCGCTGCGGGACGTTTTCCTTGCTGTAGTCGATGACTTCCCAGGCGCCGTGGGATTTGGCGATGGCGGCTTTTTCCGCCGAGCTGACAGTGCCGATCAGCTTCACGCCTAGAGCCTTGGCCCATTGGCAGGCCAGGGAACCGACGCCACCGGCGGCCGCGTGGAACAAAATGGTTTCGCCGCCCTTGAGTTCATATGTCTGGCGCAGCAGGTATTGCACGGTGAGGCCCTTGAGCATCACCCCGGCGGCCTGTTCGAAACTGATGGCTTCGGGCAGGTGCACCAGATTGGCCTCGGGCAACACATGCACATCGCTGTAGGCGCCCAGCGGACCGCTGCCATAGGCCACGCGATCGCCGACCTTGAACCGGGTGACGTCGGAGCCAACCGCCTCGACCACGCCCGCGCCCTCGGCGCCCAGGCCAGAAGGCAGCGCTGGCGGCGGATACAGACCACTGCGGTAATAGGTGTCGATGAAGTTCAGGCCGATCGCCTTATTGCTGACGCGCACCTGCTGCGGGCCCGGCTCGGCCGGCTGGTATTCGACGTACTCGAGCACTTCGGGACCGCCGTGGGAACTGAACTGGATACGTTTGGCCATCTTCACTTTCTCCTTGTCGCAGGACTTTTTACCAAGCCTGCTATCGGACTCCTAAGCTTGACCGTCGTCAACTGTGGCGTGGGCAAGTGCGGTGGTATCCTGTGCGCCCATTTGCCACCGGCCCGCTATACGCCGCGTAGCGTAGCCCTGATCAAGGTGATGTCATGTCCACTCGCACCGAGGCCGTGAAAGCCTATCTGCTCGACCTGCAAGACCGTATCTGCGCCGCCCTGGAAACCGAGGACGGCGGCACGCGCTTCATCGAAGACGCCTGGACCCGGCCTGCCGGCGGTGGCGGTCGCACGCGGGTGATCGAAAACGGCACGGTGATCGAAAAGGGCGGCGTCAACTTTTCCCACGTCTTCGGCAGCGGTCTCCCACCTTCGGCCAGCGCCCATCGGCCAGAACTGGCCGGTCGCGGCTTCGAAGCGCTGGGCGTGTCGCTGGTGATCCACCCCCTCAACCCCCCCGTGCCGACTTCCCACGCCAACGTGCGCTTTTTCATCGCCGAGAAGGAAGGCGAAGAGCCGGTCTGGTGGTTTGGCGGCGGCTTCGACCTGACGCCTTATTACGGCGTGGAAGAGGATTGCGTGCATTGGCACCGCATCGCCCAGCAAGCCTGCGAACCGTTCGGCCCGGACGTCTATTCGCGCTACAAGGCCTGGTGCGACAGCTATTTCCACATCACGCAGCGCAACGAGCCCCGGGGCATCGGCGGCCTGTTTTTCGACGACCTGAACGAGTGGGACTTCGACACCAGCTTCGCCTTCATGCGCGCCATCGGCGACGCCTATATCGATGCCTACCTGCCGATCGTGCGTCGTCGCAAGCACGATGCGTTCACCGCCCAGCAACGGGAGTTCCAGGAATACCGCCGCGGGCGCTACGTGGAATTCAACCTGGTCTATGACCGCGGCACCCTGTTCGGGCTGCAATCGGGTGGACGTACCGAGTCGATCCTGATG
Organism: Pseudomonas sp. CG7; assembly: GCF_023701885.1. Taxonomy (NCBI): domain Bacteria; kingdom Pseudomonadati; phylum Pseudomonadota; class Gammaproteobacteria; order Pseudomonadales; family Pseudomonadaceae; genus Pseudomonas; species Pseudomonas sp. CG7. The sequence goes on from NZ_JABAEE010000002.1 coordinate 39,716, forward strand.
TCCCTGCCGCCGCAAGTGCGCTGGGGCTACGACTGGAAAGCCGAGCCGGGCAGCGAAGAAGCGCGGCTGACCGAGTATTTCCTGCAGGATCGCGATTGGCTGGCAACGGCCTGAACGGGGATTATCCATGGACCGCTACGTTGTAATGGGTAACCCGATCGGCCACAGCAAGTCGCCGTTGATCCATCGCCTGTTTGCCGAGCAGACCGGGCAACGCCTGGACTACAACACGCTGCTGGCACCGCTGGAGGATTTTTCCGGGTGCGCCCAGGCATTTTTCCGCGAGGGGCGTGGGGCGAACGTCACGGTGCCGTTCAAGGAGGACGCCTTTCGCCTGGCCGACAGCCTGACCGAGCGGGCCCAACGGGCCGGGGCGGTCAATACGTTGAGCAAGCTGGCCGACGGTCGCCTGTTGGGTGACAACACCGACGGTGCCGGGCTGGTCCGGGACCTGACCGTCTACGCCGGCTTCAGCCACAAGGGCAAGCGCATCCTCTTGCTCGGCGCCGGCGGCGCGGTGCGCGGCGCCCTGGAACCGCTGCTGGCCGAAGCGCCGGCCTCGGTGATCATCGCCAATCGCACGGTGGAAAAAGCCGAATTGCTCGCCGAGTTGTTCGCCGACCTGGGGCCGGATTCGGCCAGTGGCTTCGACTGGTTGCAAGAGCCGGTGGACCTGATCATCAACGCCACCTCCGCGAGCCTGTCAGGGGACGTGCCACCGATTGCCGCCAGCTTGATCGAGCCCGGCAAGACGGTTTGCTACGACATGATGTACAGCAAGGAACCGACTTCATTCTGCCGTTGGGCCCGTGAGCACGGGGCGGCGGTGGCGATGGATGGCCTGGGCATGCTCGCCGAACAGGCGGGCGAAGCCTTCTACCTGTGGCGCGGGGTACGCCCGGACACCGCACCGGTGCTGGCCGAGCTGCGCCGCCAGTTGGCGCTATGAACGGTGAACTGAACTGTGAACTGTGAACTGTGAACTGTGGCGAGGGAGCTTGCTCCCGCTCGGGTGCGAAGCGCCCGCCTGACTGACCGCACGACACTTAAGGTTGGCAAGCCCTCTAGGACTGCTTCGCAGCCCAGCGGGAGCAAGCTCCCTCGCCACAGGGGATGCCTGCCTTGAGCACAGGTATGTCTGCCTTGAGCCCTAGTCTTCGAAATGAATCGGGCACGCCTGCGCCCCTTCCAACTTCAACAACTCCTCCACCACCTGCGGCCGGGCCATGCGCAACGTCAGGCTACGCCCCTGGCCGCGCAGGCGCCGGGCTTCCTGATGGAGCATTTCCACCCCGGAATAATCGATGAAGTTGATCGGCTGGGCATCGATGACCACCCGCTGCGCCTGCAACCGTTGCAGGCGCACTTGCAGGTAATGGCTGGCGCCGAAAAAGATCGAGCCGCCGACCCGCAGCATCTCCGCCTCCCCTTCGCGAAAATGCTGTACCCGCGGCTGCGAGGTGCGCTTGAGGTAAAAGAACAGCGAAGCGAGCACGCCGGCATAAATGGCGGTTTGCAGTTCCAGCAGCAACGTGGCCAGGCAGGTCAGGCTCATCACCACGAATTCGGCGCGACTCACGCGGTACAACGCGCGGATACCCCGGTGATCCACCAGCCCCCAGGCGATCAGCAAAATGCTGCCGGCCATGGCGGGAATCGGGATGTGCGCGATCAGTTTCGCCCCGGCGACCGCAAACAGCGCCACCCACAAGGCCGAGAACACCCCGGCCAGGGGCGAGCAGGCCCCGGCTTCATAGCTGAGGCCGGAACGGGTGAAGGAACCGGCTGACAATGATCCGGAGAAAAATCCTCCGACAATGTTGGAAAGCCCCTGCGCCCTCACCTCCTGATTCGCATCGAGCAACTGCCCGGACCGTACCGACAATGAACGAGCGATAGACAGGCTGGTGACCAACCCGAGCATGCCCACCGCGACGGCACCGGGCAGCAGGCGCAGGATCAGCTCCAGGTCCAGCGGCAGCAAAGTGAGCGGCGGCAGGCGCCCGGCGAAAGCACTGACCAGCGCCACATGCCCGAACATCGCCGGCCACAACCAGACTACCAGGCTGCTGATGACTAAAGTTATCAACAGGCTCGGCCAACGCGGCAGCAAGCGCTTGAGCACGACCCCCAGAATCAAAGTGCCCAATCCCAGCAGCAGCGATGCCTTATCCACAGCCCCGATGTGGTCGACCAGCATCAGCAGGCCCCTCAACGCCGTGGCTTCGTTCGGCAGGTCGAGGCCCAGCAGGTTCGGCAACTGCCCCAGGGCGATGACCACCGCCGCGCCCAGGGTGAAACCCAGCACCACCGAGTGGGAGACGAAATTCACCAGCGCCCCGAAACGCAGCAAACCCAGCAACCACTGGAAGATACCCGCCAGCACCGTCAGCAGCAGGATCAAGGTGATGTAGTCCTGGGATGCGGGCACGGCCAGCGGACTGACGGTGGCGTACAGGACAATGGAGATTGCCGCCGTAGGACCACAGATCAGGTGCCACGACGAACCCCACAGGCAGGCGATCAGCACCGGTACGATCGCCGCGTACAAGCCGTACTCGGGAGGCAGGCCGGCAATCAGGGCGTAGGCGATGGATTGCGGCAACGCGAGAATCGCGCCGCTGAGGCCGACGATCAGGTCACGGCCGACACTGGCCCGGGTCTGCCGGGGCAGCCAGCTCAGGAAGGGAAAAAGTGAATGGCGCGTGGGGATTGCCATGGGGCCTCAAGGAATGGGGTTTGGCGCAAGAGTCTCAGGTGAACCCATGTGGCGAGGGAGCTTGCTCCCGCTCGGTCGCGCAGCGGCCGCAAAAAATCGGGACCGCTGCGCAGTCCAGCGGGAGCAAGCTCCCTCGCCACAAAAGCCGCTCGCCATTATGCCTAGAGCTTGGCCTTCACCGCCGCCAACGCGTCCTTGCCATCCAATGTCTTCACACCCTCCAGCCATTTATCCAGCACCGCCGGGTTGGCCTTGATCCAGGCCTTGGCCGCATCGGCGTTGCTGACCTTGTTGTTGACCACCTCGGCCATGATGCTGTTTTCCATTTCCTGGGTGAAGCTCAGGTTGGTCAGCAGCTTGCCCACGTTCGGGCAGGCCTGTGCATAACCTTTGCGCGTCAGCGTATAGACGCTGCCGGTGTCGCCGAAGTATTTCTCGCCGCCCTTGAGGTAGTGCATTTTCAATTGCACGTTCATTGGGTGCGGGGTCCAGCCGAGGAAGGTCACGAACTTCTGTTTTTTCACCGCCCGGGAGACTTCCGCCAACATCGCCTGCTCGCTGGACTCCACCAGTTTCCACTCGCCCATGCCGAAGTCGTTGGTCTTGATGATCTCTTTAAGGGAGAGGTTGGCCGGGGCGCCGGAACCAATGCCGTAGATCTTCTTGTCGAACTTGTCGGCGAATTTGTTCAGGTCGGCAAAGTTATGCACACCCGCGTCCCAGACATAGTCCGGGACCGCCAGGGTGAACTCGGTGCCGTCCAGGTTCTTGGCCAGTTGCGTGACGTCGCCATTGGCCACGAATTTGTCATAGAAGCCCTGCTGCGCCGGCATCCAGTTACCCAGGAACACATCCACCTGGCCGTCCTTGAGGCCGCCGAAGGTGATCGGCACGGCGAGGGTGTCGACCTTGGCCTTGTAGCCCATCCCGTCCAGCAGGAAACCGGTGATGGCATTGGTGGCGGCAATGTCGCTCCAGCCCGGATCGGCCATCTTCACCGTTTCGCAGCTTTGCTCGGCCCAGGCCGAAACGCTGCTCAATGCCAACAGCCCAGCGGTCAGTACTGTGGATAACTTTTGCATGGCTTGCCCCTTACGTTATTGGTTTTGGCAGGGTTGTGGATAACGGGCCTTGCGCTCCAGATCGTCGAGGTCGATGTGGTTACGCATGTACTGCTGGCTGGCGTCCACCAGCGGCTGGTGATCCCAGCTCTTGAGTTTGCCCAGGGTCAGCGCCTGGGCGACGAAACGGCGGCGGCGCTGGCTGGCAAGAACCTGTTGGTGAATGGTCGAAATATCCCACTTGGCGCGGGCTTCGGCGAGAAAATCGCTGAACAGGGACAGATGCTCGGCGGATTGGCTGAGATCTTCCAATTCCTTGGGATCGTTGCGAACATCGAACAGCAGGCACGGGTCATCTTCGCTGTAGATGAATTTCCAAGGGCCACGACGGATCATCATCAACGGGCTGATGGTGCCTTCGGCCATGTACTCACCGAAGACTTCATCATGGCCGCCCTGCCCTTGCAGGTGCGGCACCAGCGAACGGCCATCCAGCGGCAAGCCCGGTTCCAGCGTGCCCCCGGCCAGTTCCACCAGGGTCGGCAGCAAGTCGGCGGTGGACACGGCCGCGCCCACCCGGGCGCTGGCGAACTGCCCTGGTGCGCTGATCAGCAACGGTACGCGAGCGGCCATTTCGAACCAGTGCATTTTGTACCAGAGGCCCTTTTCGCCGAGCATGTCCCCGTGATCGCCGGAGAACACGATAATCGTATCGTCCAGCAGACCGGTGTCCTCCAGGGTTTGCAGCCGCTTGCCGACGTTGCTGTCAATGTAGCTGCATGCGCCGAAATAGGCGCGACGGGCATCGCGAATCTTATCCACAGGCAGCGGCTTGTCCCACAAGTCATAGACCTTCAGCAGTCGCTGGGAATGTGGATCGAGGTCCGTTTGCGCCGGGGTCTGGGGCAATGGGATGTCGTTGTCGTCATACAAATCCCAAAAGGCCTTGGGAATCGTGTACGGGTCGTGTGGGTGGGTCATCGACACGGTGAGGCAGAACGGCTGTTCACCGTCCTCGCGGATGTGGTCGAACAGGTACTGCTGGGCCTTGAACACCACTTCTTCATCGAATTCCAATTGGTTGGTGCGCACGCAAGGCCCGGCCTGCAACACCGACGACATGTTGTGGTACCAACTGGGCCGCACGTCCGGCTCGTCCCAGTTCACCGCCCAACCGTAGTCGGCCGGGTAAATGTCGCTGGTCAGCCGCTCTTCGTAGCCGTGCAGTTGGTCGGGGCCACAAAAGTGCATCTTGCCGGACAACGCCGTGCGATAGCCGAGGCGGCGCAGGTAATGGGCGTAGGTCGGCACATCTGCGGGAAAGTCCGCCGCGTTGTCGTACGCGCCGATCTTGCTTGGCAACTGGCCGCTCACCAGGGTAAACCGCGACGGCGCGCACAGCGGGCTGTTGCAATAGGCGGCGTCGAACACCACGCCCTCGGCGGCCAGGCGTGACAGGTTCGGCAGCTTGATCGGTGAAGGACCGTAGATCGGCAACATTGGCGCGGCCATTTGATCGGCCATGATGAAAAGAATGTTCTTGCGCTTCATGTATTCGCGGCATTCCATAGTAGGCAGTTATGCGACATTGCTGCGATTGAGCATGTAGCCCCCGGGTTTTGGGGTAAAGCCCATGCAGGATAATGACTAGGATAAGCACAGCTTATGTATGACGCCCTGGGTAACCTGTCCCTGGAACTGTTCCGAGCCTTTGAAGCCGCGGCCCGCCAACAAAGCTTTACCGCGGCGGCGATTGAGCTGGGCACCACGCAACCGGCCATCAGCCAGCAGATCAAGCGCCTGGAAGAGCAACTGGGCACGCGGTTGTTCGATCGCATCTACCGCGGCATCGAACTGACCGAGGCCGGGACGATCCTGTTCGAGCAGGTGCAGGCCGGTTTGCAGAGCATCGATGCCGGGCTCAGCGCCATCACCGCCCAACACCAGCATGAGGTGCTGCAAGTCGCCACGGACTTCGCCTTCGCCGCCTATTGGCTGATGCCGCGCCTGCATCGCTTTCACGCCGCCAACCCGCAGGTGGACGTGAGCCTGGTGACCAGTGAACGCAACCACAACATGCTCCGCACCGATATCGACGTTGCCGTACTGTTCGGCGACGGTCGCTTCAAACAAGGCGAAAGTCGCTGGCTGTTCAGCGAAGAAGTCTTCCCGGTGTGCAGCCCGCTGCTGCGCAAGGAACGTCCCCTGCCCTTGCCCGCCCAGGCCTTGGCGGAATTTCCGTTGCTGCATTTGCGCGCGAGCAACAGCAACAGCTGGTTCGACTGGAGTGGTGTATTCCGCGAATTGGGCATCACCTCGCCGCCGGCGCCCGGACAGTTGCGCTTCGACAACTACACGCTGCTCATCCAGGCGGCGATTGGCGGCCAAGGCGTCGCGATTGGCTGGCGGCACCTTGTGGATAACTTATTGGCCCAGGGCCTGTTGTGTCGTCCGATCGCGGAAACGGTGCTGTCGCGGCTGGGGTATTACGTGGTCTTGCCCCAGCGTAAACGGCGCGGTGTGTTGATCCGGCAATTCGTCGATTGGCTGATGGAAGAACAGGCCAACAGCGCCGAATCGCTCACGGGATTGCCGTTGCCGTCGATTGCTGTTTGAGTACGTGGCCATCGTTTTAGGGCTGCTTCGCAGCCCAGCGGGAGCAAGCTCCCTCGCCACGGGATGTCCATCGCTAATTGGCGGGCACGAAGTTGACGTGCTCGCCCACGTGCAGGTTCAGGCGCAGCTCGTCGGCGATGCCGACCGCCACGCGGTTGAGCCGCTCCAAGGTTTCGGCCAGACCGGGTTCCAGGCTGGTACTGACCTGGCTGAAATGTTCGATGCCCAGGCCAGGCGCGGCGTAGGGCGCGTTGATCAAGGTCCACTGCAAGGCACTGCTCTTCAGGGCGTCGAGCATCTCTTCGGCGGCATGGCGCTGCAAATCATCGTCGGCCTGTTCTTCGTCCAGCATCGCAAAATCGCCCACCAGGAACAGCCGTGTCATGTTCACCGCCTGCATGCCGGCGATCAGGGCATCCACTGCCAGGACCTGCTCCACCGGGCCGGGAATCAAGGTGCGCTCCACCTGTTCGCTGTTCATCGGCAACCCTGGTGCGTTCAACAGGCACACCACGGCGCTGGCGCCGGCGACACTTTGCTTGACCCGCTCCGGGTCGAACAGATCGCCGGTCTTGGTTCGCAGGCCCGGGCGTGGGGCCAGGGCGGTGAGGTCGTCGAGAATGGCGATGACCTCATGCTGGCGCCGTAGCAGTTCAGCCATCAACGCACTGCCGAGGCTGCTCATGGCACCATAGAGCACCACTTTGATGACCGGGGTTTCGGCGTTTTTCATGGCTGTTTTCCTCGTTGTCCCGCCTGTAAAGGCTCTGACCCGCGGCAAGCGGCGAGGGTTCGGCCTCTTTTCAAGGAGAAACAGATGCAGCGGATCAAGGGCTACCACGCCCACGTGTATTTCGATGCCAACACCCTCGACCAGGCGCGGGCGCTGTGTGAGGAAGCGGCGCAGTTGTTCCCGCTGAAAATGGGCCGCGTCCATCAACGCCCGGTCGGCCCCCACCCGGACTGGAGTTGTCAGCTGGCCTTCGATCCGCAGTACATCGGCGTGGTCCTGCCGTGGCTGGCCCTGAATCGCAAGGGGCTGGTGATTTTCCTGCACCCGGAGACCGGCGATGACCTGGCCGATCACACCGACCATGCGATCTGGATGGGGGCGGTGCGGCCGTTGAATCTTTCAGCCTTTAAAGCAAAAACCTGACTGCTTTTGTGGCGAGGGAGCTTGCTCCCGCTCGGTTGCGCAGCGGCCGCAAAATCCTGGGGCCGCTGCGCAGCCCAGCGGGAGCAAGCTCCCTCGCCACAAAAGCACAGCAGCACAGCAGCACAGCAGCACATCAGCACAGCAGCACAGCAGCACACAACAACTCCGCAACACGGCTCGCTTGGCCAGTCATCAACCATTGCAGCGGCGAAAGGCTGCTGAAAGCTTGCGCGATTAGGAGCGCCTCACCTACCGGCAACAGACCGGTGGCCTACAACGAGTTTTTCTGATGCTCGTTCGGCCTTTTTAACAACAACAATGGTGATTCTGATGTCCGCTGCTACCCGTCCCGCTGCACCCACTCCATTCGTCCGCCCCGTGCTTTGCATCCTGCGCTGACCTGTCCGGTTCGCCTTCCATAGCCGCGCCACGCCTGGAGTATTTCCCATGCTGACTTTCCTTGGCTTCGCCATGGTCATCACGTTCATGTTCCTGATCATGACCAAGCGCCTGTCCGCGCTGATCGCCCTGATCATCATCCCGATCCTGTTCGCCCTGTTCGGTGGCTTCGCGCCGAAAATCGGCCCGATGATGCTCGAAGGCATCACCAAGCTCGCCCCGACCGGGGTGATGCTGATGTTCGCGATTCTGTATTTTGCCCTGATGATCGACTCCGGCCTGTTCGACCCGGCCGTGCGCAAGATTCTCAAGCTGGTCAAGGGCGACCCGTTGAAAGTTTCGGTCGGTACCGCCGTTCTGGCGCTCGTCGTTTCCCTTGATGGTGACGGCGCGACCACTTACATGATCTGCGTGGCCGCGATGCTGCCGCTCTACAGCCGCATCGGCATGAGCCCGCGCATCATGGCTGGCCTGATCATCCTTGCCGGCGGCGTGATGAACATGACCCCGTGGGGTGGCCCGACCGCCCGGGCGGCCAGTGCGCTGCACGTGGACCCGTCCGACATCTTCGTGCCGATGATTCCCGCCATGCTGGCCGGTGTCGTGGCAATCCTGGCAATCGCCTACATGTATGGCAAACGCGAGCGGGCGCGCCTGGGTGAATTGCACTTGGCGAGCGACGAGATCGACCACAGCGAAATCAGCGTGTCCCAGTTCCCGGACGCTCGCCGTCCGAAGCTGATCTGGTTCAACGGCGCGCTGACCCTGGCCCTGATGTGCACCCTGATCGCCGGCCTGTTGCCATTGCCGGTGCTGTTCATGGTGGCCTTCAGCATCGCGATGATCGTCAACTACCCGTGCCTGCAACAGCAGAAAGACCGCGTCGCGGCGCACGCCGGTAGTGTACTGGCGGTGGTCGGGCTGATCTTTGCGGCAGGGATTTTCACCGGCATCCTGTCCGGCACCGGCATGGTCGACGCCATGTCCAAGAGCCTGCTGGCGGTGATTCCGGAATTCCTCGGTCCTTACCTGGCGGTCATCACCGCATTGGTGAGCATGCCGTTCACGTTCTTCATGTCCAACGATGCATTTTATTACGGGGTGTTACCGGTTTTGGCCGAAGCCGCCAGTCATTACGGCATCACCGCCGTCGAAATGGCCCGTGCCTCCATCGTTGGCCAGCCCGTGCATCTGCTGAGTCCGTTGGATCCGTCGACTTATCTGCTGGTGGCCCTGGCGGGAATCGAGTTCGGCGATCACCAACGCTTCACCTTGAAGTGGGCAGTACTGGTTTGCCTGTGCATAATGTTCGCCGCCTTGCTGATGGGGATTTTTCCGCTGTTCAGCACTCTATAAAAGCAACGCCCGCTGCGTCGCCCCTCTCGGGTAACCGAAGGCGCGGCGCGGCCTAACACTCGCTCAAAGGAACTCACATGGAATGGCTGACCAACCCGGAAATCTGGGTTGCCTTCTTTACCCTGACTGCCCTGGAAATCGTTCTGGGCATCGATAACATCATCATGATCTCGATCCTGGTCAGCCGCATGCCCAAGCACATGCAGGCGCGCACCCGGATTTTCGGTCTGGCGCTGGCCATGATCACGCGGATCCTGTTGCTGCTGTCCATCACCTGGGTCATGCGCCTGACGGCCGATTTGTTCGAAGTGTTCGGCCAGGGCATCTCCGGTCGTGACCTGATCCTGTTCTTCGGCGGCCTGTTCCTGCTGTGGAAAAGCTCCCAAGAGATGTACCACGCGCTGGAAGGCGAAGATGAAAGCAGCGACGCGCCTTCGGGCAAGGGCGGCAATTTCATCTACACCATCATCCAGATCGCGATCATCGACATCGTGTTCTCCCTGGACTCGGTCATCACCGCGGTCGGCATGGTTTCCCATGTGCCGGTCATGGTCGCGGCAATCATCGTCGCCGTACTGGTGATGATGCTGGCTTCGGGCACCATCAGCACATTCATCGACAAGCACCCGTCGCTGAAAATGCTGGCGCTGTCGTTCCTGCTGGTGGTCGGTACCGTGTTGATCGCCGAGTCGTTCGACGTGCACGTGCCAAAAGGCTACGTCTACTTCGCCATGGCGTTCTCCCTGGCGGTGGAAGCAGTCAACATCAAGATGCGCACCGCGATGGCACGCAAGCGCAAGCAACAGGATCCGGTGAAACTGCGCAAGGACATGCCGGGTCAGTAAGGTAGAGGGCAGTGAATGAAAGGGGCTCTTGGAGCCCCTTTTTCATGCCTGCGGGAAAGCGGCCGGATGCAATACCTGTGGGAGCGAGCTTGCTCGCGATAGCGGCCTGACAGTCGAAGAAGATGTTGGATGTTATGGCCTCATCGCGAGCAAGCTCGCTCCCACAGGGGTGTTTGAGGAATTTATTTTCATGACAGTTTTGTTTCAATCAATTCTTTAGCTGTGCAATGCTGGCGCCCGTACCGTTCGCCAACTACAGCTTAAGTACAAGAACGAAGAATGTGGCATCACCCATTTGTTCCTTTGGGACGCTAACAGGGGGCCTCTCATGCTGACCCTGCTCAATTTGCTCTCCGCCGTGGCCCTGCTGATCTGGGGCACGCATATCGTGCGTACTGGCATCCTGCGGGTCTATGGCTCGAACCTGCGCCACGTCATCAGCCAGAACATGTCCCGGCGCTGGCTGGCGTTCATCGCCGGCATCATGGTCACGGCCATGGTCCAGAGCAGTAACGCCACGGCCATGCTCGTCACCTCGTTCGTCGGCCAGGGCCTGATGGCGCTGACCCCGGCCCTGGCGACGATGCTCGGCGCCGATGTCGGTACCGCGCTGATGGCGCGGGTGCTGACCCTCGACCTGTCGTGGTTGTCACCGCTGCTGATTTTCCTCGGGGTGATTTTTTTCCTCTCGCGCAAACAGACGCGCGTCGGGCAAATGGGCCGGGTCAGCATCGGCCTGGGCCTGATCATCCTCGCCTTGCAGTTAATCGTCGAAGCCGCCGCGCCCATCACCCACGCCCAAGGCGTGAAAGTGATCTTCGCTTCACTGACCGGCGACATCCTGCTCGATGCGCTGGTCGGCGCGCTGTTCGCGATGGTCTCCTACTCCAGCCTCGCTGCCGTGCTGCTGACCGCGACACTGGCCGGCGCCGCGGTGATCAGCCTGCCGGTGGCCATCGGCCTGGTGATCGGCGCCAACATCGGCAGCGGCATCCTGGCGTTCCTCAGCACCAGCATGCAGAACACCGCCGGACGCCAGGTGGCGCTTGGCAGCCTGCTGTACAAGCTGATCGGGCTGGTGTTGATCATTCCGGTGCTCGATCCGCTGGTGGGCTGGCTCGATAGCCTGGATTTCAGCCCCCAGGAAACCGTGATCGGCTTCCATCTGCTCTACAACGCCGTGCGGTGCCTGGTGTTGCTGCCCAGCGTCGGCCCGATGGCCAGGCTTTGTGCCTGGCTACTGCCGGAGCGGCCCGAGACCAACGGCACGGCCAAGCCCCGCCACCTGGACGCCACCGCCCTCGCCACCCCTAGCCTGGCCCTGGCGAACGCGGCCCGGGAAACCTTGCGCATCGGCGACCTGATCGAAAACATGCTCGAAGCCATGCTGGACGTGCTGCGCGGTGCGCAAACGGCGGTGACCCAGGACGTCCGGCGCATGAGCGATGACGTCGAAGCGCTGTGCAGCGCCATCAAGTTGTACATGGCGCAAATGCCCCGTGAGGACCTCAGCGAACAGGACAGCCGCCGCTGCGCGGAGATCATCGAACTGGCGATCAACCTCAAGCTGGCCAGCGACCTCATCGAGCGCATGTTGCGCAAGGTCCAGCAGCAGAAATCCTCGCAACGTCGTTCCTTTTCCGAGGTCGGCCTGGAGGAATTGGCGGGGTTGCACAGCCACTTGATCGCCAACCTGCGATTGGGCCTGTCGGTATTCCTCAGCGCCGACCGGGAAAGCGCCCGGCAGTTGTTGCGTGAGAAACGTCGCTTTCGGGCGCAGGAGCGGCGCATGGCCCACGCCCATGTCAGCCGTTTGCAACGCAAAGTCGTACAAAGCATGGAGACCAGTTCCCTGCACCTGGAGCTGATCGCTGACATGCGACGCCTCAATTCGCTGTTTTGCGGCAGTGCCTACGTGGTGCTGGAAACGTCCGAGATCGGCGCCCTGGCGGCCGATGAAATTTCCGACATTACCCATTCGCCGTGAACGACTGGCGCATTGGTCAGTCAGTAACAATGTCAGTGAAAAACGTCAGTCAAAAACAATGGCTAGGGCCTGAAACCGTTCACCGGCCCGCCTGCTCCCGTTGTCATGAACACCGCATAGATTCGATAGGGGGAGCGAGCCGACTCCGGGCGACACTCCGCCGTTGACGGCCTGCCCGACACCATGGACCTCCACCCAGCCGCCAGGAAGCCTTTATGCGTTGTCTGTTGCTCGCCTTTCTTTTGCTCGGTTCATTGCCCGTGGTTGCCCTCGACCGGTTCCAGGTCGAAGGCTATACGCTGCCCAACGGCCTGCAATTGCTGCTCAAGCCGGGCACCGAGCGCGGGCACGTGGCGATCCGGCTGGTGGTGGGCGTGGGCCTGGACGACTTCAGTTGCGCCGACAAAGAACTGCCGCACCTGCTCGAACACCTGCTGTTCAGCGGCGTCGACGAAAGCGGCGAAGGCGGCCTGGAAGAGCGCATGCAAGCCTTGGGTGGCGAGTGGAACGCGTTCACCAGCAACGCCGACACCACGTTTGTCATCGAGGCGCCGGCACGCAATCAACGCAAGGTCCTGGACCTGCTGCTGGCGCTGTTGACCCGCACCCGCATCGATGAAAAAGCCCTGGAAGCGGCCAAGCGGGTGGTGGAGCGCGAAGACGGCGGCCACTACACCCACCTGCAACGCTGGCTCGATCGCCAAGACCTGGGCCACACGGCCAGCAATCAGTTGGCGGTTGAGTTGGGCCTGCGCTGCGCGGAACGGCCCGAGGTCCAGCGCCATACCCTCGCCCGCCTCGAACAAGTGCGCAAGGACTGGTATGCGCCGAACAACATGACGCTGATCATCGTCGGCGATCTCGACCGACTGCTGCCGGCCTACCTGGAACGCGCCTTTGGCGAGCTCGAACCGGTGGAGCCCAGTGTCCACGAGGCGCTGCCGCAGATCCGCTACAAGGCGGTCACCAAGCGCAATCTGATCCGTGGCCTGGTCGGCGACAGCGCCAAGCTGCATTGGCTGTTCCCCGAGCCGGTGCTGGACGAGCAACATGACGAGACGTTCGACCTGCTCAAGGATTACCTGGATTGGGCGCTCTACCGTCAATTGCGCCTGGCCCGCAGCCTGTCCTACGGGCCGTGGACCGAGCGCGAAGTGTTCGGCGGCGTTGGCTTCTTCAGCCTGAACGCCGACCTGTCCCGCGAGGACCTGCCCGAAGCCGAACAAGCCCTCGAAGAACTGCGCAAGACCTTGCTCAAGGATGGCCTGGACCCGGCCAGTTTCGTGCGCATCAAACGCGCGGCCATCGCCCATCAGTCCTGGGCGGTTCAAGGCAACAGCGCCCTGGCCGATTACTACTGGAGCGCCCTGGGTGACTACGAAGACGGCCGCTTCGCCAACCCGGCGGTCCGCCTGCAGGGGGTGAGCCTGGAACAGGCCAACACGGCCCTGCGCGAACTGCTCAAGGACCCGGGGTATTTGCGCATCGAGAAGCCGTTGCTCAGTGATGATGAGCTTGTCTGGGGGCTGGCTGGTTTGCTGGGGTTGCTGCTGGTGGGGATTGGGTGGCGATGGAGTCGCAGGGCGCGACCGACGTCTGATTGAGCGAGCTTGCTCGCGATGACCCTCGCTCAGGAGCACTCAAATCCCGTGGCGAGGGAGCTTGCTCCCGCTCGGCTGCGCAGCAGTCGCAACCCCGGGCAATGCGGTCTGTCTGAAGAAATGCAGGGGCCTGCTTCGCAGGCCAGCGGGAGCAAGCTCCCTCGCCACAAAAGATAGCCACGGTAGGCGTCGCGCTCCTCGCCTTGTCATCGTCCTGGCGATACTCTGTCAGGGATATTTCCTACGACTTACTGTGAAACCACTGAATGCAAAACCTGACGGTCTATCTCCAGCGCATCCTTGAATTGATGAAGCGCTATCCAGGGGTCATTGCGCTCGGTGGTTTCATCTCCGGGGTCGGCAGTTTCATGCTGGTGGACCGCCAGCAGGGCCTGGCGACCTGGATCGCCATCATGATGCTGGTGAGCTGGCTCTGGCTGATGGTGGAGAACAGCATGACCCGGCTGTTCACGCGGATTTTCAAACGGGAAATCCCTCAGCCGCTGTTGCGCTATGCCACGCAGATGATTCACCAGGAAAGCCTGTTTTTTGTCCTACCGTTCTTTTTTATCACCACCACCTGGAACAGTAGCCAGCTGCTGTTCACCGGGCTGCTGACCATCGCGGCGCTGATTTCGATCACCGATCCGCTGTACTACAAATGGCTGGCGCCCCGGCGCTGGGCGTTCCTGGCGCTGCACACGCTGACGCTGTTCGCCGCCCTGCTCACCGCATTGCCGGTGATCCTGCACCTGACCACCGACCAGAGCTTCAAGCTGGCGCTGGGCACTGCCATGTTGCTGTCGTTTCCCAGCCTGGCCTCGATCTTCCCGATCCGCACCGTGCGCAACGCCCTGGCGATCCTCTGCATCACCGTGGGGATTGGGGCCGCTGGGTGGATGCTGCGCTCCTGGGTGCCACCGGCCACGCTGTGGATGACCGAAGTGGCCATCAGCACCCAGCTGGAGGACCGCACGCCGGGCGCCAGCCTCAAGCAGGTCAGCGCGGCGCAGATTCGCGGCAACGGCCTGTACGCCTACACGGCCATCAATGCGCCGCGAGGGCTCGATGAGCGGATTTATCATGTCTGGCAGTTCAACGGCAAAGAAGTCGACCGCATCGCCCTGGACATCCATGGCGGGCGCAAGGAAGGCTATCGCGCCTGGACCCATAAGCAGAACTTCCCGGAAAATTCGACCGGCAAATGGCAAGTGCGAGTGCTCACGGAAAACGGCCAGATGATCGGCGTGCTGCGTTTCGAGGTGACGGACTGAAGGTCCTTCGGACCTTATCGCGAGCAAGCTCGCTCCCACAGGGATTCGCGGCGTGCATGGCTTTGGGAGGAGCAAGCCAAGCTTGCTTGCCTTCACAGGGAATTGGCGGTGTTCATGGCTTTGGGCAGGACACTTGTCCTGTGGGAGCCGAGCTTGCTCGCGATGACGGCGGCACATCCAGCAGCGCTGTCAGCTGAACCACCGCTATCGCAAGCAAACTCACTCCCACCGCTTAGCCAAAGAACCAGTAGCAAACGCCAATCGCCGCCACGACCCCGGCCAATTCCGCCAGCAGCGCGCAGCCCACGGCATGGCGCGCCCGCTGGATGCCCACGGCACCGAAATACACTGCCAGCACGTAGAACGTGGGCTCGGTGCTGCCCTGGATGGTCGCCGCCACCAGGGCCGGGAAGCTGTCCACGCCGGAGGTCTTCATGGTCTCGATCAACATGGCCCGGGCGGCGCTGCCAGAGAACGGCTTGACCATGGCGGTCGGCAAGGCATCGACGAACCGCGTGTCCAGGCCGGCCCACTGCACCAGGTGGCGGATACCGTCCAGGCCGAAATCCAGCGCGCCCGAGGCCCGCAGCACGCCGACGGCGCAGAGCATGGCCACCAGGTACGGCAGCAGGCTCTTGGCAACGTCGAACCCTTCTTTCGCGCCTTCGACAAAGGCCTCATACACCTTGACCTTGCGCAGTGAGCCCACCACCAGGAACAAGATGATCAGGCCGAACAGCGTCAGGTTGCCGAGGATCGATGACAACCCCGCCAGCGCCGTGGCCGAGAGCGTCGCCAACAGCGCCATGAAGCCACCCAGCCCCAGCGCACCCGGAATCAGGTAAGCCAGCACCACCGGGTCCCACAGCCGCAGGCGTAGCATGAACGCCACGGACAACAGCCCCATCAGGGTCGAGGCGCTGGTGGCGAGCAGGATCGGCAGGAACACCAGGGTCGGATCCGGCGCGCCTTGCTGGGCGCGGTACATGAAGATGGTCACCGGCAGCAGGGTCAGCGACGAGGCATTGAGCACCAGAAACAGAATCTGTGCGTTGCTGGCGATGGTCGGGCTGGGGTTGAGGTCTTGCAGGGCGCGCATGGCCTTGAGGCCGATGGGGGTGGCCGCGTTGTCCAGCCCCAGGCCGTTGGCGGCAAAGTTGAGGGTGATCAGGCCGATCGCAGGATGGCCGGCAGGCACTTCCGGCATCAAGCGCAAGAACAGCGGGCCGAGGGCCTTGGCCAGCCAGTCGACGATGCCGGCCTTTTCAGCGATGCGCAGGAAGCCCAGCCACAGGGTCAGGGTGCCGAACAGCAGGACCATCACCTCCACCGACAGCTTGGCCATGGCGAAAATGCTTTCCACCATGGCGGCGAATATCCCGGCGTTGCCGCCAATCAGCCACTGCGCCAGCGCCGATACGGCTGCCACGATAAAGAAGCCAAGCCACAGGCCATTGAGCATCGGTTAAGTCCCTCGGAAGATGCCGCGAATGATAGCGGGGCTGGCAGAAACGACAAACCCCGGATTGCTCCGGGGTTTGGTTGGCTTGATGTTGAATGTGCCGCCGCCATCGCGAGCAGGCTCGCTCCCACAGGGAACACTCGTCAGTGTGGGAGCGAGCCTGCTCGCGATGGCGGCCTCAAGGCAGGCATCAATTGCTGGAAGTTTCCCCCGCTGGCAACGGCTCCTTGCTGCGCCAGTGCGGCAGGGAGTTCCAGTAGCGCTGGCCCTTGGCATCGTCGTACATGCCTTCCCAACGCGCGATGACCAACACCGCCAGGGCGTTGCCAATAACGTTCAGCGCAGTACGGGCCATGTCCATGATGCGGTCGACACCGGCGATGAAGGCCAGGCCTTCCAGCGGAATGCCCACGCTGCCCAAGGTGGCCAGCAGCACCACGAACGACACGCCCGGCACGCCGGCGATGCCCTTGGACGTGACCATCAGGGTCAACACCAGCAGCAATTGCTGGCTGATGGACAGGTCGATGCCGTACAGCTGGGCGATGAAAATCGCCGCGATGCTCTGGTACAGGGTCGAACCGTCGAGGTTGAAGGAATACCCGGTCGGCACCACGAAGCTGCAGATGGCTTTCGGCGCACCGTAGGCTTCCATCTTCTCGATCACGCGCGGCAGCACGGTTTCGGAACTGGCGGTGGAGTAGGCCAGCACCAGCTCATCCTTGAAGATGCGCATCAGCTTGAGCACCGAGAAGCCGAACAGTCGGGCGATCAGGCCCAGCACCACGAAGGCGAAGAAGGCGATGGCGACGTAAACCAGGATCACCAGTTTCGCCAACGGCAGCAGGGAGGCGAAGCCGAAGTTGGCGACTGTCACCGCGATCAGGGCAAACACACCGATCGGGGCGTATTGCATGATCATGTGGGTGACTTTGAACATGCTCTCCGACACGCCCTGGAACATTTTCACCAGCGGCTCGCGCAGGTCCGATTGCAGGCTGGACAGGCCCAGGCCGAACAAGACGGAGAAGAAAATGATCGGCAGCATTTCGCCACGGGCGACGGCGGCAAAGATGTTCGACGGGATCAGGTTGAGGATGGTCTCGATGAACGCATGTTCATGCTGGACTTCCGCCGCCGTGGCCTGGTACTTGGAAATATCCACCGTGCCCAGGGTGCTCATGTCGATGCCAGTGCCCGGCTGGAAGAAGTTGGCCAACAGCAAGCCGACGACGATGGCAATGGTGGTGACGATTTCGAAGTAAAGGATGGTCTTGAGACCGATACGCCCGAGCTTCTTGGCATCACCCACCCCGGCGATACCGACGATCAGCGAGGAAATCACGATCGGGATCACGATCATCTTGATCAGACGGATAAAGATATCGCCCGCCGGTTGCAGCACGTTGCTGATCCACCAGGCCTTCTCGGCACTGAAATGGTTGAGCAGCGCGCCCAATGCAATCCCTAGCACCAGACCGATGAGGATCTGCCAGGCGAGGCTTAGTCGTGCCTTCTTCATATCGTTACCCTTACTTCAGTTGGACTCGGGCAGGGGCGCGAATGCTCGTCGATGACGAAAAACATTCACGCCCCTGCCCCCGTATAAGGTCACCCCGAGCGCGCGCGAGCGGCTTACTGGCAGGCGAAAAAAGGCGCAACTATTGCGATGCCAGGGGGGATCGTCTAATGCCGTAACCGCCTACCCCATGCCGAATCGGCATGAGATTTTCCAAACGAAACCCGCCTTGCAAGCGGTTCGAATGCGCCATTTGTGCAGGCATAAGTGCCGTGAAGCGGCCATTTCAGCGTAGCTGGGCTGATTCCGCCTGGGTTGGGAAACCGATGAAATGGCGACGCAACGAGGCGCAGCCCACGAGACAATTTATCTCGGCATTCTCCGATATACGGTCGGGGAAAGGGCAATAAATTGGTGGGAGGAGACAAAATGCCGCATCGCGGCCGGCGTATGACGCCAGAAGACCCCAATCGCTCTGGCTCACGCATTGTGCGACACGAAGCTCTACGCAAGTTCGCCAAGCCGTGCGGCTTTGCGAACTTGCGTCGCAGCTTTTACCTGACCCGGCCCTTTCGCAGGCACCCCTTGTGCCCGTAGGTCACTCCGACGCTCATCCGTCAGAACATCCCGGCCCCTTGGTCATGCACCGGCCCTCCTCGGGCTGTGCAGCAGGGAAAAGCAGGGCTGCTTTTCCCATTTTCAGAATCAGTACCAGTTCGGATCTTTCTTGAGTTGTTCCATCAACAGTTCTTGCATACCTTCATTGGGATTACCGAGGAAACGGTAATCGGCATGACGGGTCGGGGACTTGTCGGCGGGCAGTCCGGCAGGGACTTCCACCAACATGGCATAGGCCTCGTCCTTGTCGAAACTGAAGGCAACGATCAGACGCTGATTAAGACACGACGCCTCAAGCTCACAGAGCGGGCCCACCAAATACTTCTCGCCGTCTTCCTCGACCGCATTCATCTGTTGTTCCGACTTGCCTGAGAGGTTCATCACCCATTCCGGCAAGCGTTCTTCTTTTTTCACGACGTGCTGCCAAGTCTCGCGGTATTGCGGGTCCGCCTGCAGCACTTGGTTGACGCGCATCTGTCCGTCATTGGCAGCCATTGCCATGGCACTGCCGCCCAGCAACAGGGCGGCGGCCAGTCCTTTGAATGAAACGCTCATGGTCAGCCTCGGCCACGACGGCCAAAGAAGAAGGAAGCAATGAACATCACCAGGAACACGACAAAGAGAATCTTGGCGATGCCCGTGGCGGTGCCTGCGATACCACCGAAGCCCAGTACGGCGGCGATGATGGCAATGATCAGGAAGGTAATTGCCCAGCTCAACATGGTGATTCTCCTTACGCTTTTCTATTTAGTGAGGGTCTGGCGGTGATGGTTCCGGCGCAGTGGACGACCGGTACATCGGGTTAAAACACCCAGCGCTCTTCACGCGGCATGTCGGTCACTGGTTGAACCTGATCGACATCCATCATGCGCATGGCAGCGGACGCTTCCTTGAGGTTGCTGACGGCGCTGAAGTGGGTTTGTGGGGCGCGATGAATCGAAACTTGCGGCGCTTCGGGTTGCTGGCGCTCTTGCCAGAGCAACCATTGCTGGCCAATCACGAGCGTGACCAACAGGGCCAGGGCAGCCCACAAGCCCTGCTGGAAGTGCAGAGAAGAGAGTCGAAATTGGGCGGCGCTTTTAAATTGGGCGGCACTTTGACGATTCATCCTGAAATTCCTCCCCACCCGGGTGTGGTGATCTGGTTTGAGGCGCTCTTACGCCACGTTGACCAGAACATTGCAGCCGGCGTGCCAGGAACTTTATTGATCTAAATTCCTTTAAAATCAACGTGTTATGAAATATTTGCGAAGCATGAGGAGCGCATCCTGCACGATGGCCCGCGCGCACGTCGTGCGTATTGCACGACGGGAAGGAAAAAGGCGTTAGGTTGTTTTGGAATGGCCTGTCAGAAACAGCCGTCGGAATCAGCGATACGAACCGTCCGACCCGTAGGAAGCAGAAAAAAAGGAACTCAAATCAGGCTTTTAGGAGTCAGACATCCACAGAGGCACGCTCGGTGGGTAATATCCCCTCAGAATCGACCATGCAACTTGCCCGATTTTTCTGACACTAACCAACATCATTCATTAAAGGAGCGTAGGAAAAATGGAATCCGCCACTGAGCACCAAGGCCGCATTCTGCTGGTAGACGACGAGTCCGCCATCCTGCGTACGTTCCGTTACTGCCTGGAAGACGAAGGCTATACCGTCGCCACGGCCAACAGCGCTGCCCAAGCCGACGCACTGCTGCAACGCCAGGTGTTCGACCTGTGTTTTCTCGACCTGCGCCTGGGGGAAGACAACGGCTTGGATGTCCTGGCACAAATGCGTATCCAGGCGCCGTGGATGCGAGTGGTGATCGTCACCGCCCACTCGGCCGTCGACACCGCGGTCGATGCCATCCAGGCCGGCGCCGCCGATTACCTGGTCAAGCCTTGCAGCCCGGATCAGCTGCGCCTGGCCACCGCCAAGCAACTGGAAGTGCGCCAACTGTCGGCAAGGCTCGAAGCCTTGGAAGGCGAGGTGCGTAAACCCAAGGACGGCCTCGACTCCCACAGTCCGGCGATGAAAGGCGTGCTGGAGACCGCGCGCCAAGTGGCGAGCACCGACGCCAACATCCTGATCCTCGGCGAATCCGGCACCGGTAAAGGCGAGCTGGCTCGAGCGATCCACGGCTGGAGCAAGCGCGCGAAGAAATCCTGCGTCACCATCAATTGCCCGTCACTGACTGCCGAATTGATGGAAAGCGAGTTGTTTGGCCATAGCCGAGGGGCGTTCACCGGCGCCAGCGAAAGTACCTTGGGCCGGGTCAACCAGGCCGACGGCGGCACCCTGTTTCTCGACGAGATCGGCGATTTTCCGCTGACTTTGCAACCCAAGTTGTTGCGTTTCATCCAAGACAAGGAATATGAGCGGGTAGGGGACCCGGTCACTCGCCGCGCCGATGTGCGAATTCTCGCCGCCACCAACCTCAACCTCGAAGACATGGTGCGCGACGGGCGCTTTCGCGAAGACCTGCTGTATCGCCTGAATGTCATCACCCTGCACCTGCCGCCGTTGCGTGAGCGCGCCGAAGACATCCTGCCCCTGGCTGATCGCTTCCTGGCCCGCTTCGTCAAGGAGTACGCGCGCCCGGCCCGGGGCTTCAGCGACGAGGCGCGTGAAGCGCTGCTAGGCTATCGCTGGCCCGGCAACATCCGCGAACTGCGCAACGTGGTCGAGCGGGCCAGCATCATCTGCCCACAGGAAAAAGTCGAAATCAGTCACTTGGGCATGGCCGAGCAGCCGGTCAACAATGCGCCGCGCATCGGTGCCGCTTTGAGCCTCGATGAACTGGAAAAGGCCCACATCGGTGCAGTACTGGCCACGGCCGACACCCTCGACCAGGCGGCCAAGACCCTGGGTATCGATGCTTCCACGCTGTATCGCAAACGCAAGCAGTACAACCTGTGAGCGACACCTTATGAAACTGGCGATGAAGCTGCGCACGCGACTGTTTCTCAGCATCTCGGCGCTGATCACCGTGGCCTTGCTGGGGCTGGTGCTTGGCCTGGTCAGCGTGATGCAGATGGCCAACACCCAGGAACAATCGGTACGCGACAACTTCATCCTGCTGGACCTGGGCCTCAAGCTGCGCCAGACCCTGGGCGATCAGTTGATAATCATGCTCGACGACACGCCCGACCTGGCTGCGCTGGAGGCATCCAAGCAGCAATACCTGGCGTTGAGCGACGAGGGGATTGCCCACGAACGGAAACTGGACGATGCAGCGGTCAGCTTCAGCCGGGCCAAGGCCGACTATGTCGAGTGTCTCGAGGCTTTCACCGCGGCTCGCCAGCAGGCGAGCCAGCTCACCGGCATCAAGGCGCTCACCGAGAAATTCAACGTGCTGCGTAACGGGTTGATCGAGGGTTATCGCGAGGCCTTGAGCAACATCAGTGAAACCCAGGACCGCGCCCGGAAACGTGCGTTGTGGATTTCCGGGCTGCTGGGCCTGGTGGGGCTGGCGGTGCTGATCATCGGCTTTATCACGGCCCACGGCATTGCCCGGCGTTTCGGCGCGCCGATCGAGGCGCTGGCCGCGGCGGCGGATGACATCGGCCAGGGCAATTTCGAGGTCACGCTGCCCATTTCTTCCGCCGCGGAGTTGAATCTGCTGACCCGTCGCTTCGGGGGCATGGCCCAGGCACTGCGCGAACACCAGGCCACCAATGTCGATGAACTGCTCGCCGGCCAGCAGCGTTTGCAAGCCGTGCTCGACAGCATCGACGACGGCTTGCTGATGATTGACCGCCAAGGCCAGTTGGAACACCTCAACCCGGTGGCCCAGCGCCAATTGGGCTGGGATGAGGCGCGCCTGGGCCAAGGGCTGGGCGAGGCCTTGGGACGCCTGGAACTGGATGAAGAATTGCACCTGGTATTGCGCGGTGGAACCCTGGAGCGCGCGCCGGAAGACCTGAGCATCGAGGTCGACGGCGAGTCGCGGGTGCTGACCTACAGCCTCACGCCGGTCAGTCATACCCAGGGCCACATCCTCGGCGCGGTCATGGTGCTGCATGACGTCACCGAACAGCGCGCCTTCGAACGGGTGCGCAGCGAGTTCGTCCTGCGTGCCTCCCACGAGCTGCGCACGCCGGTGACGGGCATGCACATGGCATTCGGCCTGTTGCAGGAACGCCTGCACTTCCCGCCGGAGTCCCGCGAGGCGGACCTGCTTAACACCGTCACGGAAGAAATGCAGCGGCTGATGCAACTGATCAATGACCTGCTGAATTTCTCTCGCTACCAGAACGGCCTGCAAAAGCTGACCCTGGCGCCTTGCTCCATCGACGACCTGCTGGAGGATGCCCGGTTGCGGTTCGCCGAACAGGCCCACGCCAAGGGTATCGAGCTGCTCGTGGCCATCCAGGGTCCGTTGCCACGGCTGCATGCCGACGCCGGGCAGCTGGATCGCGTGCTCGACAACCTGATCGACAACGCCATGCGCCACACCGGCGAAGACGGCCAGATCCGCTTGCAGGCCCGACGCCATGGCGAGCGGGTGATCATCAGCGTGGAAGACAACGGTGAAGGCATTGCCTACGGCCAACAGGGACGGATCTTCGAGCCTTTCGTCCAAGTCGGACGCAAGAAGGGTGGCGCCGGCCTCGGCCTGGCCCTGTGCAAGGAAATCGTCCAGCTCCACGGCGGCCGCATGGGCGTGTATTCCAGGCCGGGGCAGGGCACGCAGTTCTACATGGCGCTGACGGTCTGACTCACGGCTTAGGCTTCATCATCAAGGCGACGTCCGCGCAGGCGTCGGCCGCGGGTAATCAACTCAATGAGCTGCACCGCGCTGAGGGCATGGGCGAACAGCCAGCCCTGGCCGAACCTCACCCCTTCGCTGCTCAAATAGGAGGCTTGGGCTTCATGCTCGATGCCTTCGGCGATCACTTTGAGTTCCAGGGCGTGGGCCATGCGAATGATGTGCGGGGCCACACCGCTGCTGGCGGCGTCGTGGCCCAAGGCGTCGATGAAAGCCTTGTCGATTTTCAGGCAGTCCACCGGCAGAGTCTGCAGGTAGGCCAGGCTGCAATAACCGGTGCCAAAATCGTCGATCAGCACCTGATGCCCGACATCACGCAGCGATTGCAGGTTATCCCGGGCGACCAACACATCGATCAGCCCGCGCTCGGTCACTTCGAAAGCTATCTGGTTCGCCGAGACCCGATGCAGGGCCAACAGGCGCGCAATGACTTCGCCTATACGCGGCACCATTACATCGCAGGCCGCCAGGTTCACCGAGATATACAACTGCGGATTGGCTCGCAACAGCTGGCCCAATTGGTCGAACAGTCGTTGCAGCACGAAATCGGTGATCTGGCGGATCTGCCCGGTGTTCTCGGCCATCGGGATAAACAAGTCCGGGCTGGTCAGGGTGCCGTCCGGTCGTCGCCAGCGCAGCAAGGCTTCGGCGCCGACGCAGTTGCGGCTGTCGAGGTCGAAAATCGGCTGGTACAACACCTGTAGTTCACCGCGCCGAATGGCCCCGTGCAGTTCGGCATCCATGGACTGGCGGTGGCGTGCCAGCAGAAACACCTGGAAACCAATCCCCAGGCCCAGCACCAGGCTGACGGGCAACATCCACCAAGCATAGGGCGGAACCTTGAAACCGTTGCGCTGGGCAATCAGCACTAGCTGATATTCCGGGCTGTCGGTGGGCATCCGATAGATCAATCGGGTCTGCGTCACCTGCAGGGCATTTTGGCTTTTCGGCGGCCAAGGCTCCGCAGGTGGCCAGCGTTGTTGGGTGCCCAACACGGGAATGGCTCGCTCGCCATGATCCAGGACCACTAGCAAGCTGCTGCCGGGTGGCAGGTCGACCACGTCGGCCAGATGTCCACGGGAGGGCGCGACGCGGAAATTGCCGCGCCCTAGCATCAACGCCGCGCGGTCTTCATCGGGTTCGGTGGTGGTATTGAGCCAATAACTGTAGGTCGGGCCCCGGAGGTCGGGCGGGCGGGTCACCGACAATCCACTCGGGCGCGGGCGATTGGTACAAACGCCGCTGCCATCGATGTACACCGCTTCATAAACGAAACGGTAGTTGAAGCTGACCTCGCGCAAGGTCGCGATCATGTCATCGTCGCAGCCGCGCAAGGGCTGGTTTTGCAGGTCGTCGAGGCTTTCACGCAGTTGCCCGAAGAGCTGTTCCAGGCGGAGCAGGAAGCGCTCGCCCTGGGCATTCATCTGGTCGCTTTCACGCTGCTGGATCTGCTGCACGACCACGAACAGACTGCCCGCCAGCAGCAGGACGGTACTCAAGGCAGCCGCTATCATCGCCAGGAAAAAGGGGCGATGGAGCCAGCTCTGTAGGTTTTCGCGGGCAGCCGTCATCATCGGTAATCCGAAAGTTACCAATGAGTTATAGCCTCTGATTTGGATTTGGCCCGATTCGTCGGACGGGCGTCATTATTTTGTCTGGTTGAGCACCTGCAGAATCGCCGCGCTTTGCGCGTCCGGTGTGCCGTCGAAGCGGGTCGGACGGTAGTGCATCTGGAAGGCGGCCAGCACCTGCTGGGTGGCCACGTCCCATTCGCCGGTCCGGGGCGTTGGGTAGCCCAGGCGGGCCAGTTCGGCCTGGAACCAGCTGGCGGGCGGTAGCTGTGCTGCGAAGAGCACCTGCTGGCGCGCGACGGCCTGCTCGTCCGGCCATACTCCCAAGCCCGCCTGCGCCAGGCGCTTCCAAGGGAACAATGGCCCCGGATCGAGCTTGCGCAGGGGCGCGATGTCGCTGTGGCCGATGATGCTGCGCGGGGTGAGCCCGTTGCGCTTCAGGATGTCCTTGAGCAAGACGGTCAGGGCCTGGACCTGGGCTTCGCTGTAGGGATACCAGAGACGCCCGGTGGGCGTGTCGATGAAACCCGGATTGACGATTTCGATGCCAATGGAACTGGAATTGAGCCAGGTCCGACCTTCCCATTCACTTTCCCCGGCGTGCCAGGCACGTCGGCTTTCATCCACCAACTTGTAGATGGTTGCGTCCTTATCGTCGCCAATCAGGTAATGGGCACTGACTTCGCCGTGGGTCAGCAGGGCCAGGGAACGTTCCAGGGAAGCCGAGGTGTAGTGCACCACCACGAATTGGATGCGGTTGTCATGGTTGACGGAAGGGTGACTGGTGTCGAACCGCGGGCCGCTGGTGCAGCCGGCCAGGACAATTAAAGCAACGATGAGCGAAAGAAATTTCATGGCGAAAGGCATTACGTGCTGGAAGTAATGCAACAGTGTAACGTATCGCCCCGCGATGATCCGGTGCGCGGGACGATAATAAACAAATTGGAACAATTAGCCCTCAGCCCAACTCCACGCGGTTGCGCCCGGCATTTTTCGCCCGGTAGAGCGCCTGATCGGCTCTTTTAAGCACTGAATCGCTGTGTTCGCCCGGCTTGAAGGCCGTCATGCCCACCGATACCGTCACGGTCACCGGCTCGCCCTTGAAATGGAATGGGCAAGCTTCGATGGCCAGGCGCAGCGCCTCGGCCAGCTTGGCGCCAGCGGCCAGGGGCGTATCCGGCACCAGCAGGACAAACTCTTCGCCACCGAAACGTGCAATGAAATCGCCGCCACGCAGGCGCTTGCGCAGGACTGAAGCGATCAATTTCAACACCCGGTCGCCGGCCAGATGGCCGTAGTTGTCATTGATGCGCTTGAAATGATCGAGGTCGAGCATGGCCAGCAGCAAGCTGTTGCCGTGTTGCTGCCACTGGCCAACTTCATGTTCCAGCCGCTCGGACCAGGCAGCACGGTTGGGCAACCCGGTGAGCGGATCGACCAGCGCTTTTTGCCGTTGCTCTTCGAGATTTTCCCGCACGACCTGGGCATCCTGCTCCATCAGCGCGACACGATCGGCCAGGCTTTTCAGGCGCGGCGAGACTTCCTGCTCGCGCTGATCCCGTTGCTCGCGGTGTTGGTCCATTGTGCCGAGCAAGCCTTCGAGATGATTTTCCAGCACCTGCTTGAGGCCTTCCAGGTCATCGGCTTGTTGCACGCTGCTTTGCAGCCCGTCCACCTGTTCGCGAATCTGGGTGTCCATTTCCCGGGAGGCCGACAGGTTGTCGGCGTGGTCTTCACTGGCGGCTTGCAGGCTGCTCTGGAAGGACTCCAGCCGATCGTTGAGGCGCTGCAAGTACGCTTCGAATTCATGCTGGCCGGTGTCGGTGATGGCCAGCATCAATACCGCCAGATCATCGAGGATCGGCAGCAGTTCGTACCAGTTCAGCCCATTTCGCAGCCGCTCACGCATGGCTTCGGCTTGTGGGCGATGGCGTTCGGGCAAGGTCAGGTCGCCCAACAGGCCCAACAAGGTGTCGTCAATGTGTTTGGCGACCGAGCTGTAGGACGGTTCCGGCGAGTCGGGAAGGGCGTAGTGGGCGTCTACGATATCGGCGGCGGCCAGGGGTTCGTCGGGCTCGACTTCTGTTGGCGGCGACGAAGGGGCGGGGAAGGCCTGAGGCTCCTCCTCGGGCATCAGCTCGTCGGGATTCTCCGGGCTGGACGCCGCTACCGGGAGCTCGTGGGCGACCGGTGGTTGCGGCGGGGCGGGCTCGGTTGCTTCGTCCAGCTCGCTGGTTGGCTGAATCACTTCGGCGACGGGTGTCGGAGTGGGGGACGCCGCGCCGTGGCTCTGCGGCGCAACCGGGCCGACCGGATCGGGCGTCGCCTCGGGTGCTTGCGCCGCGACCAATGGCTGCGGTGCTGGCCCTGGTGCGACGGAGGCTGCATCATCTGCCGGCCCAACGGCTACCGGCAGAGTCGTTTCTGACGCAGGCGCCACGCTGGCCTGGGCGGGCTCGTGGGGCTGCGGCGCCGATTCCTCATGGCCTTGGCCGCCAAACAGCCGTTGCAGCAGACCGGGTCGATTCGGTTCGACAGGGGCGTCCAAGGCGCTCAGTGCCTTGCCTTGCAAACCGCTCAGTTCGCTGAGCAGCAGCGGAATCTCCCGGGCCTGGCCGGCCCGGTCCTCCAGTTGCTTGGCAAACTTCTTCAGCGGCCGGCTGACTTCTTTGGGCAACGGCAGCCTCTGCAACTGGGCGACCAGGGCCGTCAACGCAGCGCTCGTCTGCTCGACCCGGGTTTCGCGGCGTTGCTCGGAATCGAGTACGGCTTTCTCCAGGCGCGGCAGCAGGGCAGCGAGGCCGGCATCCATGTCATCGGTGCGCACCACCTCGCGCATCTCTTTCATGCATTGATCGACAGCCCGGTCAGTGCCCTCGGCGGCCAGGGTGCTGCGTACCAGGCCACGACGCAGCAAGTCGAGCCGAGCATCCCAGCGGCGCTCGAGCTTTTCCTGCTGTTCGATGCTCTTGAGGTATTTCTCTCTCCAACGTTCGGCGTCGTCGCTCATTCATTCGGATCCGCGAGGGCAGTACTCAGCGCGGGGAATGCATCGGCCGTGAGCGAACCCGGCAAACGAATGTCTACCGCGACCGGCAGGTGATCGGAAATGGGTTGGGCCAGCACCTCGACGCGTTCGAGGGTCAGGGTCGGGCTCAATAGAATATGGTCCAGGCAGCGCTGTGGGCGCCAGCTGGGGAATGTCGCTTCCAGTTGCGGGGCGAGCAAGCCGAGATCGCGCAAGGGCGAGGTCTGCAGCAAGTCAGTGGCGTGAGTGTTCATGTCACCCATCAGGATCTGATGTTTGTAGCCGCCGATCAGCTCGCGAATATAGGCCAGCTGCATTGTCCGGGTACGCGCCCCGAGGGCCAAATGCATCATGACCACGACCAGCGCCTCCGGCCCTTCGCCGAAACGCGCCAGGATCGCCCCGCGGCCCTTGGGGCCCGGCAGCGGATGATCTTCGATCGCCCACGGGCGCAGGCGACTCAACACGCCATTGCTGTGCTGGCCGAGGCGTCCGAGGTTGCGATTGAGTTGCTGGTACCAGTAGGGAAAAGCGCCCAGTTGGGCCAGGTGTTCCACCTGATTGACGTAGCCTGAGCGCAAGCTTCCGCCGTCGGCCTCTTGCAAGGCCACCAGGTCGAAGTCCTTGAGCAGGTCGCCGATTTTCTGCAGGTTGCCGGCACGCCCGGTGTGCGGCAGCAAATGTTGCCAGCCGCGGGTCAGGTAATGCCGGTAGCGTTCGGTGCTGATGCCCACCTGGATATTGAAGCTGAGCAGCCGCAAGCGGCTGTCGCCAGGCAGGCCCGTGGACGTGACATGATGCTCGTTGACCCGTGGTTCATGCAGGCCAACGATGCGTTCGGTACTCCAGCGGGCCATGGGCGTGGGCCGCGCTTAGTTGGCAGCAGCCTTGGTGGCCGCTCGCTCTTTGGCGATCAACTGGTCGGCCAGTTGCAGGGCTTGTTCGGCACCGCCGGCAGAGCCGATGTCAAAGCGGTATTTGCCGTTGACGACCATGGTCGGTACGCCGGTGATTTCGTATTTCTTCGCCAGCTCGCGGGCCTTCTTGATCTGGCCCTGGATAGCGAAGGAATCGAAGGTGGCGAGGAACTTGTCCTTATCGACGCCCTGGGTGGCGAGGAAGTCCGCCATCTCATCTTTCTTGACCAGCTTCTTGCCTTCTTTCTGGATCGCGTTGAATACCGCCGCGTGAACCTTGTGCTCGACACCCATCGCTTCGAGGGTCAGGAACATCTGGCCATGGGCGTCCCATGGGCCACCGAACATGGCAGGAATGCGGACGAAATTGACGTCCGAAGGCAGTTTTTCAGCCCATGGGTTGATCACCGGTTCAAAAGCGTAGCAATGCGGGCAGCCGTACCAGAACAGCTCCACGACTTCGATCTTGCCAGGCGCTGCCACCGGAACGGGGTTGGTCAATTCGACATAGGGGGCGGCGGGCTTTTCAGCCGCTTGGGCAGTCATGCCGAACAGGCTGGCGGCGACGAGCGCGGCGCTGATGATCAGATTACGCATGCTTTACTCCTGGACAATGAGGGGACCTGGCAAGGCCTGTTTCTAAGACAGACCGTGGCGGGTTCAAGTTCTCTAGTGTAACGGCAGCGGCCACAAAAAAGGGCGGCCAAAGCCACCCTTTTGATGCTCGCATCGACAGATTAATCGAGCGTTAACGTTGCAAGAGGTGTATCCCCTCGCAACGGCCTTAGTGCAGGCCCTGGATGTAGCTGGAAACGGCGGCGATATCTTCGTCGCTCAGCTTGCGGGCAATGGTGCGCATGGTCATCGCGTCACCGTCGTTGGCACGACCGCCTTCTTCCTTGCGGAAATCGGTCAGTTGCTTGGTGATGTACTGGGCATGCTGGCCGCCCAAGTGTGGGAAACCGGCAGCGGCGTTGCCCTTGCCGTCAGGGGAATGGCAGCCAGTGCAGGCTGGCAGGCCTTTTTCCAGGTTGCCGCCGCGGAACAGCGCTTCACCACGAGCCACGAGTTTTGGATCGGCGGCGCCAACGCTGCCCTTCTGGCTGGCGAAGTAGGCCGCGATGTCCTCCAGGTCCTGATCGCTCAGGTTGGTCAGCAGGCCGGTCATTTCCAGCACGACACGCTTGCCGTCCTTGATTTCCTTCAGCGGCTTGGTCAAGTAGCGCTCGCCCTGGCCCGCCAGTTTCGGAAAGTTGGGCGCCATGCTATTGCCATCCGGGCCGTGGCAGGCCCCGCATACGGCCGCTTTCGCCTGACCGGCAGCGGCGTTGCCAGCGGCGTGGGCTACGCCGGATATCCCCAAGGTCAACAGCAGACTCACGATCAGTTTGTTCATCAGCTAATCCAACTACGGCTAAGGGTTAAAGAGTTATGGACCGGGTTCACTCGCTCATCCACTGGATGATGGCTCGGTAATCCTCGGCACTGCAGTCCATGCACAAACCACGCGGCGGCATCGCCTTGAAACCCTGGGTCACGTGTTGCACCAGCGTCTCCATACCTTTCGCCAACCTCGGCGTCCAAGCTTCCTGATCGCCCTTGCGGGGCGCCATGGGGAGTTGGCCGGAATGACAGGCACCACAAACACGGTTGTACACAGCTTCCGGATCCTGTGTAGCCTGAGCGCTGTAAAGCGGCATCAAGACACCGGCAGCTAGCAGCCATTTCGTCATAAAACGACCTTTTCAGGGTTGGGAACGAGCTGCGTTCTAATGCGCAATTTCGGTCGGTCGCTCCCGTGAGCTTCATCCTACGCTGGGACAAAGCGCACACAAAATCTGCGGCATTATATACTGGCGTCACTGAAACGGAAACGACACAGCTTGCCGCGTCCATTCCCGACGCCGCCCACATCGGAAATCCCATGCAACTGAAGAACCCTATCCTTGGCCTGTGCCAACAGTCCACCTTCATGCTCAGCGCCGCCAAAGTCGATCAATGCCCAGACGACGAAGGCTTTGAAGTGGCGTTTGCCGGCCGTTCCAACGCCGGCAAATCCAGCGCGCTGCACACCTTGACCCCTGCGAGCCTGGCACGCACCTCGAAAACCCCGGGTCGTACGCAGCTCTTGAACTTCTTCAAGCTAGACGATGAACGGCGTTTGGTCGACCTGCCCGGCTACGGCTACGCCAAGGTACCGATCCCGCTCAAGCAACACTGGCAGCGTCACTTGGAAGCCTACCTGGGCAGCCGCGAGAGTCTGAAAGGCCTGATTTTGATGATGGATATTCGCCATCCGATGACCGACTTCGACCTGTTGATGCTCGATTGGGCGGTCGCCAGCGGCATGCCGATGCACATTCTGCTGACCAAGGCCGACAAGCTCACCTACGGCGCGGCGAAAAATACCTTGCTCAAAGTGCAATCGGAAATTCGCAAGGGCTGGGGCGACGCGATCACCATCCAACTGTTCTCGGCACCCAAGCGCATGGGCTTGGAAGAAGCCTATACCGTGCTGGCGGACTGGATGGAATTGGCGGACAAGGGCAGCGAAGAGGCCGAATAAGCCAAATCGCAGGCAAAAAAAACCCCGGACTTCTTATGGGGAGGGGGAAGTTCGGGGTCCAAGTTCCGGACCGCTAGGGCGGGGTCCAGATATCTGCCAACACTTAACACAACATAGGAGCATTGAAGGGCTTCACCAGCCATTCAGAATCTCTGAGTGGCGATTCACGGGTTTAGTTCAGATTTTTTTGGAAATAACCGTAGGAATTTTCCGAGCTAACGAAGCCATACCTGGGTTTGCGGTGATTCAATGCGGCATCGATTGCCTGGGCTGACGCTATCGCGAGCAAGCTCGCTCCCACAGTGGGGTAGGTGTTGGGCTCGATCTTCGGCTCGACACAAACCCCATGTGGGAGCGAGCTTGCTCGCGATGGCCATCTCCCTATCCTGACACCAATCCCCTGTGGCGAGGGAGCTTGCTCCCGCTGGCCTGCGCAGCAGGCCCCTGCATTTTTCCAGCAGACCGCATCGCCCGGTTTACGGCTGCTGCGCAGCCGAGCGGGAGCAAGCTCCCTCGCCACAAGAGCCCTAGGCCTCAGGACGTGGGAATCAGTGCGCCTCGTCCCAGTTATTGCCCACGCCCACTTCCACCAGCAGCGGCACGTCCAGCGTGGCGGCGGCGCTCATGTGCTGGCGGATCTCTTCGCGCACCTGGTCGACCAAGTCTTCACGCACTTCCCGCACCAGTTCGTCGTGGACCTGCAGGATGACTTTCGCATCCAGCCCTGACGCCGGCAGCCAGCCATCCACGGCAACCATGGCTTTCTTGATGATGTCAGCCGCCGTGCCTTGCATCGGCGCGTTGATGGCGGTGCGCTCGGCGCCTTTGCGCAGGGCCGGGTTTTTCGCGTTGATGTCCGGCAGGTACAGGCGACGACCAAAAATGGTTTCGACAAAACCTTGCTCGGCCGCCTGGGCGCGGGTGCGCTCCATGTAGGCCAGCACACCCGGGTAGCGGGCGAAGTAGCGGTCGATGTAGGCCTGGGACTGCTTGCGATCGACGCCAATCTGCTTGGCCAGGCCGAACGCGCTCATGCCGTAGATCAAGCCGAAGTTGATCGCCTTGGCGCTGCGGCGTTGGTCATGGGTGACGGCTTCCAGGTCGACGCCGAACACCTCGGCGGCCGTGGCCCGGTGCACGTCCAGGTCATTGCGAAAGGCGTGGAGCAACCCTTCATCCTTGGCCAGGTGCGCCATGATCCGCAGTTCGATCTGCGAATAGTCCGCCGCCAGCAGCTTGTAGCCTTTCGGCGCAACGAACGCCTGGCGGATGCGCCGGCCTTCGGCGGTCCGAATCGGAATGTTCTGCAAGTTCGGGTCGATGGATGACAGCCGCCCGGTCGCGGCGACGGCTTGCTGGTAATTGGTATGGACGCGGCCGGTGCGGCTGTTGATCTGTTCCGGCAGGCGATCGGTGTAGGTGCTCTTGAGCTTGCTCAGGGAGCGGTACTGCATCAGCACCTTGGGCAGCGGGTAATCCTGCTCCGCCAATTCGGCGAGCACCGCTTCGGCGGTGGAAGCCTGGCCCTTGGCGGTTTTGCTGAGCACCGGCAAGCCGAGCTTTTCGTACAGGATCACGCCCAATTGCTTCGGCGAACCGAGGGTGAATTCCTCACCGGCGATGGCAAACGCCTCACGCTCCAGCGCCACCAACTTCTCGCCCAACTCACCACTTTGTACGCCCAGCAGGTTGGCATCCTCCAGCGCGCCCTGGCGCTCGATGCGCGCCAGGACCGGCATCAGCGGCATTTCGATGTCGTTGAGCACCGGGCCCAGGCTTGGCGTGGCGGCCAGCTTTTCCTGCAAGGCCTGGTGCAGGCGGAAAGTCACGTCGGCGTCTTCGGCGGCGTAAGGGCCGGCCAGTTCCAGGGAAATCTGGTCGAAGGTCAGTTGCTTGACCCCTTTGCCGGCGATGTCCTGGAAATCGGTCTTGCTTTGGCCCAGGTATTTGAGCGCCAGGCTGTCCATGTCGTGACGGGTCGCAGTGGAATCCAGCACGTAGGATTCCAGCATGGTGTCAAAGGCGATGCCCTGGACCAGGATGCCGTTGTTCTGGTCACCGCCAATGGCGCAATTGGCCAGGATGTTGGTTTCGAACTTGGCGTGCTGGCCAACCTTGAGCTTGTCCGGGTTTTCCAGCAGCGGCTTGAGCGCCTTGAGCACTGTGTCGCGGTCCAGTTGCTCCGGCACGCCCATGTAGGAATGGGTCAGCGGGATGTAGGCCGCCTCGAACGGGGCCACGGCGAACGACAAGCCGACGAGTTGCGAATGCTGGGCATCGCCGCCGTCGGTTTCGGTGACGAAGGCAAACAGCGGAGCTTTTTCCAGTTTCGCCAGCCACGCATCGAAGCGCGCCTGGGCGAGGATGACTTCGTACTTGGCCTCGGCAGCGCCGGGCTGTTCTTCGGCCACTTCGAGGATCTCCTGGCCGGCACGCTTGGCGTCCCGCTGGTTTTCTTCGAACCAGCTCTTGAACTCTAGCAACGTATACAACTCGGCCAGTTTCTCGTGGTCGGGCGTGCCCATTTGCAGGTCGTCGAGACCGACATCCAACGGTACGTCGGTCTTGATGGTCGCCAGTTCGTAGGACAGGAACGCCATTTCCTTGTGCTCTTCGAGCTTGGCGGCGAGGGTCTTGGCGCCACGGATCGGCAAGGTGGCGACGATGTCCAGTTGCGCGTACAACTCGGTCAGGCCGCCGTTGACGCCAACCAGCAGGCCGGAAGCGGTCTTCGGTCCGATACCCGGGACGCCCGGGATGTTGTCGGACGAATCGCCCATCAACGCCAGGTAATCGATGATCTGCTCCGGAGCGACGCCAAACTTCTCCTTCACGCCAGCCACGTCCAGGGCGCTACCGGTCATGGTATTGACCAAGGTAATGTGCCCGTCGACCAACTGCGCCATGTCCTTGTCGCCCGTGGAGATCACCACCGGACGGTCGGCCGCCGCGCTGCTGCGGGCCAGGGTGCCGATCACGTCATCGGCCTCGACGTTGTCCACGCACAGCAACGGGAAGCCCAGGGCCTTGACGCTGGCGTGCAGCGGTTCGATCTGCACGCGCATGTCGTCGGGCATGCTCGGGCGGTTGGCCTTGTATTCGGCGTACAGTGCATCGCGAAACGTCCCACCCTTGGCGTCGAACACCACGGCGAACGGACTGTCCGGATACTGCTTGCGCAGGCTCTTGAGCATGTTCAGCACGCCCTTGACCGCACCGGTCGGCAGGCCTTTGGACGTGGTCAGCGGTGGCAGCGCGTGGAAGGCGCGGTACAGATAAGAAGAACCGTCCACCAGGACGAGGGGGGCTTGGCTCATGAGCAGGATCAACCTTTTCGGCGGGTCCGGGGCTAGAATAGCGGGACCGTTGACGACAAAGGGACAAGGTTATCATGCGTACACTAAATCGCCTGTTACTGGCTGGCTTGTTTGCATTCACCCCGTTGGCCGTCATGGCAGCGGATGACGCACCCTCGGCGGACCCGGATGTCACCATCCGCACCGAAGGCGATAAAACCATTCAGGAGTATCGGCAAAACGGCTTTTTGTACGCGATCAAGGTCACGCCCAAGAACGGCAAGCCTTATTTCCTGGTACGCGCCGATGGCACTGATGCAAACTTCATCCGCTCGGACCAGCCGGATATGCTGATCCCTTCGTGGAAAATCTTTGAGTGGTAATACCGCTCGCGACTTCAACCGGCGCCCGCTGAAGGGCGCCCGTACTGGCAGTTTAACCATGTCTGTGTTCACGCCCCTGGCTCGGCCCGAGCTGGAAACCTTTCTCGCCCCTTACGGGCTCGGCCGCTTGCTTGATTTCCAGGGGATCGCCGCTGGCAGCGAAAATACCAATTTCTTTATCAGCCTGGAGCAGGGCGAGTTCGTCCTGACCCTGGTCGAACGCGGACCGGTGCAGGAAATGCCGTTCTTCATTGAGCTGCTGGACGTGCTGCACGACGCCAACCTGCCGGTGCCTTACGCCTTGCGCACCACCGACGGCGTCGCGCTGCGGGAGCTGGCGGGCAAACCGGCGCTGCTGCAACCGCGCCTGGCCGGCAAGCACATCAAGCAGGCCAACGCTCAGCATTGCGCCCAAGTCGGCGAATTGCTCGCCCATCTGCACCTGGCGACCCGCGACAACATGATCAAGCGCAAGACCGATCGCGGCCTGGATTGGATGGAGGAGGAGGGCGGCAAGCTGCTTTCGCACCTCGACGCCGAACCGCGTCAGCTGCTGGAGGCTGCGCTGGAGGAAATTTCGTTAAAGAAGGTCGGCATCCTGGCGCTGCCCCGGGCCAACATCCATGCCGATCTGTTCCGCGACAATGCGATGTTCGAAGGCACGCACCTGACCGGGCTGATCGACTTCTATAACGCCTGCTCCGGGCCGATGCTGTATGACGTCGCCATCGCCCTGAATGACTGGTGCTCGGATGACGACGGCGTGCTCGATGGCGCCCGGGCCCGGGCGTTGCTGGGTGCTTATGCAGCGTTGCGGCCGTTCACGGCTGCCGAGGCCGAGCTATGGCCGACCCTGTTGCGCGTGGCATGCGTGCGGTTCTGGCTGTCGCGGTTGATCGCCGCCGAATCGGTTGCCGGGCAGGATGTGTTGATCCATGACCCAAAGGAGTTCCAGCAGCGGTTGGCGCAGCGGCAGACGGTTCATACGGTGTTGCCGTTCGCCCTCTGACACCTAGTGGATCTGAATGCCTTTGTGGCGAGGGAGCTTGCTCCCGCTCGGTTGCGCAGCGACCGCAAGATTTTTTAGGGCCGCTTCGCGGCCCAGCGGTAGCAAGCGCCCTCGCCACAAGAGCAGTGGGGTTATAACGACTCCAGGCACCCCGCCAAATCATTGCCCAACTTCTCCAACAACTGCTCATACCCCTGCGCCGTCGCCGGGGTGTAGCCGCCCAGTGCATCCAGTTCCGCCAGTTTCACCGGCAACCCGGCCACCAGGGTTTCGGCCAGGCGCGGGCGCAGGGGCGGTTCGCTGAAGACGCAGGTCTTGCCCACCGCCTGCAAGCGCGTGCGCATCGCCGCCACATGCTGGGCGCCGGGCTGGACTTCGGCAGCCACGGCGAACACCCCGGCGTGCTTGAGGCCGTAGTTGTCTTCGAAATAATCGAACGCCTCGTGGAAGACGAAGTACGGCTTGCCCGCAACCCCGGCCAGGCGCGTCTTGAGGCGCGTGTCCAAGGCATCGAGGCGCTGGTTGAAGCCCTTGAGGTTGTTTTGATAGCGGGCCGCATTCGCTGGATCCGCCGCGCTCAGGTCAGCCGCCATCCTGGCAGCAATCACCCGCGCATTGTGCGGCGACAGCCACAGGTGGGCGTCCACGGTGCCGGGGCGATGGTCGTGATCGTGATCATCGCCCTCATCATGGTCATGATCCTCGTGGGACGCACTGTCCTGGGCGAAGTGACGCAACTTGAGCCCGGGCAGCTCCTGCACCGCAACGGAGGGCAGGGTACGACCGTTCAACACGCGCGGTAGGAAACCTTCCATGTCCGGCCCAATCCAGTACAGCAGGTCCACCGACTGCACCTTGCGTACATCGGAGGGCCGCAACGCGTAGTGATGCGGCGAAGCCCCCGGGGGCAGCAACACTTCTGGAACGGCCACGCCGTCCTGCACGGCGGCGGCGATCAACTGCAGCGGCTTGATGCTGGTGAGGACCTTGACGTCGGCCTGGGCCGGGCCGATCAGTAGAACACTTGCGACAAAAGCGACAAAGAGCGAAAAAAATCGGGACACGATGACCACTCGTAGAGGCGAGAACGGGTAACATAATAACGTCTCTCACTAAACTCGTCGCTGCCCATGCCTATTACACCCCTTGCCAGTCGTCCCCACGATCACTCCCACTGCGTGCACAGCGCGCTGTCCGAGGCCGACGCCATCTGCGCGCGCCAAGGGTTGCGCCTGACCGCCCTGCGGCGGCGCGTGCTGGAACTGGTCTGGCAAAGCCACAAGCCACTGGGCGCCTACGACATCCTCGCGGTGCTCAGCGAACAGGACGGCCGCCGCGCCGCGCCGCCAACCGTCTATCGGGCGCTGGATTTCCTCCTGGAAAACGGTCTGGTGCATCGGATTTCGTCGCTCAACGCCTTCGTCGGCTGCAACCATCCGGAGCACGCCCACCAAGGCCAATTCCTGATTTGCCGCGAATGCCACGCTGCCATCGAGCTGGAACAGAAATCCATCAGCGATGCCATCGTCGCCAGCGCCAAGGACGTCGGTTTCGTCGTCGACACCCAGACCGTCGAAGTCGTCGGCCTCTGCTCCGGCTGCCAGGGGGCCTGATGAGCAACGCGCTGATCCGCCGCGAGCAGGTGGCCGTGACGTTCGCCGGGCAGAACGTGCTGGACAACATCCACCTGAGCGTCGAGCCGGGGCAGATCGTGACCTTGATCGGCCCCAACGGCGCCGGCAAGACCACCCTGGTACGCGCCGTGCTGGGTTTGCTCAAGCCCGACAGCGGCAGCGTCTGGCGCAAGCCCAGGTTGCGCGTCGGCTACATGCCGCAAAAACTCCACGTCGACCCGACGCTGCCACTGTCGGTGCTGCGTTTCCTGCGCCTGGTGCCTGGCGTGGACCGCGCCCGGGCCTTGGCTGCGCTCAACGAGGTCGGCGCCGAACAGGTGAGCGACAGCCCAGTGCAAAGCGTGTCCGGTGGCGAGATGCAACGCGTGCTGCTGGCCCGCGCCCTGCTGCGCGAGCCTGAATTGTTGGTGCTCGATGAGCCGGTGCAAGGCGTCGATGTGGCGGGGCAGGCCGAGCTGTACAGCCTGATCACGCGCCTGCGCGACCGCCACGGCTGCGGCGTGCTGATGGTCTCCCATGACTTGCACCTGGTGATGAGCACCACCGACCAGGTGGTCTGCCTCAACCGCCACGTCTGCTGCTCCGGGCATCCCGAGCAAGTCAGCGGCGATCCGGCCTTCGTCGAGTTGTTCGGAAAGAACGCACAAAGCCTGGCGATTTATCACCACCACCATGACCACGCCCATGACCTTCATGGCTCGGTGGTCAGCGCCCCTTCTGCTTCCAATCATGTTCATGGAGACGGCTGCAAGCATGGCTGATTTTCTGTTGTACGCCCTGCTCGCAGGCTTGGCACTCGCCCTGGTCGCCGGTCCGCTGGGTTCGTTTGTGGTCTGGCGGCGCATGGCCTATTTCGGCGACACCTTGTCCCACGCGGCACTGCTGGGCGTGGCCCTGGGTTTTCTGCTGGATGTCAGCCCGGCCATCGCGGTGACCGTTGGCTGCCTGTTGCTGGCGGTGGTGCTGGTCACCCTGCAACAGCGCCAGCCACTGGCGTCCGACACGCTGCTGGGCATCCTCGCGCCGAGCACGTTGTCCCTCGGGCTGGTGGTGCTGAGCTTCATGCGCGACGTGCGGATCGACCTGATGGCCTATCTGTTCGGCGATCTGCTGGCGATCAGTCCTACGGACCTTGCCTGGATCCTGGGCGGCAGCGCGGCGGTGTTGCTGTTGCTGGTGGCGCTGTGGCGACCGTTGCTGGCGGTCACCGTCCATGAAGAACTGGCGCGGGTCGAGGGTTTACCCGTGGTCAGCCTGCGCTTGGCGCTGATGCTGCTGATTGCGGTGGTCATCGCCGTGGCGATGAAGATTGTCGGTGTGTTGCTGATTACTTCATTGCTGATCATTCCGGCGGCTGCGGCACAGCGTCACGCCCGCTCACCCGAGCAAATGGCCTTGGGCGCAAGCCGGCTGGGCATGCTCGCGGTGTGTGGCGGCCTGGCCCTTTCCTGGTTCAAGGACACCCCGGCCGGCCCGTCGATTGTGGTCAGCGCCGCTGCGTTGTTTCTGCTGAGTTTTGTCCTGCCCCGTCGAGGGGTGTAGACTTGCTCGCTTTTTGCGCAAATAGAGAGTCGCAGGAATGAAGCCGTTCGCCTCCCGTTATCTGCTCCTTGTCGCATTTTCCCTGCTGCTGGGCGCGTGCCAGAGTACTCCGCCGGGCACCCAGGCTCCCGATACGCGGGGCCCGGCCATCGCGCAGCTCGAACAAAGCTTGGCCAGCAATGAGCTGGCCACCGCTGAAGGCCAGTTGGCCGCCTTGCAAGCCCAGTCGCCCGAAGACCCGACGCTGGAACCCTACCAGCGGCAATTGGCCGAGGCGTATCTGCGCCGCAGCCAGATCGACCTGCAAAAAGGCGATGTCAACGCCGCCGCCACCGCCCTGAGCCGTGCCCGAGCGTTGATGCCCAAGGCCCCAGCGCGCACTGGCGAGGTCAACAGCGCCATCGCCGAAGCCCGCAAGGCCGACCTGGAAAAAGCCGAGGCCGACCTCAAGGCCGCCGAAGCCAAACCGGTCGCCAAGTTGATCGACCCGAGCGCACCCAGCACTACCGTTGCGCTCAACATAGCCGATATCCAGCAAATGCGTCGGCAATTGGACGCCATCGCCGCCGATGTGGTGAATTATCAGTGCGACGTCAGCATCCAGGCGCCGCGTACCGATGATTATCCGTGGTTGGCGACGTTGCTGAGCAAGCGGGTCAAGAAGCTGGACCCGGGGTTTGACCTGAAGCTGCAGAAGCAGATTTTGCGCAGTGTGCCGGCGCAGGTTGTTTTGACACCGCGTAAGCCCTAAAGGCATCGTCGGAACGCCGCCCGGAGCAAGCTCGCTCCCACATGAGATTTTGTGATCGACACAAAACCACTGTGGGAGCGAGCTTGCTCGCGATAGCGCCCTACCAGACAACAAATCCCTTTCAGGCAGCCATCAAGCCGGAACCGCCTTCGCCTTGGGCTCCCGCGCCCAAACCCGATGCTGAGCAATCGCCGCGAAAAACCGCGAAAAACCGCTCGCATCCGCGTCTTCGATCAACCCCGCATCCACCTCCAGCTTCAACTCCACCAACAACTGCCGGGCCTCACCATGAAGGCCGATGGCTTTCAGATGCTTGTAGGCCTCCAGCACGTAATGCAACGCCACGCCGTCGCGACTCAAGGCCTTGATCGACTCCGCGCCACCGGGCACGAACACCGCGTCAAAGGCAATCGACGGCAAGCCTTCCATGGAGGCATCCACCGCCAGGGTTTTCCCATCGGCCGTGGTGACCGGCGCCGAGGTCGGCCCCAGCACTTTGGCGTGGGCGCCCTCAGCCTCCAGAGCCTGCTTGAGCGTATCGATGATCGCCCCATCGACACCGTTGGCCACCAACACCGCCACTTTGCGCGTCTTGATGTCACCGGACAGCAGGTTCGCCTGGCTCAAGGCCGGGGATTGTTCCAGCGAAGGCGTCGGAACATCGACAGTACCTGCGGTCGGTGCCGGCAAGCCGAGGTTTTTTGCTACCCGCCCGGCCAGTTCCAAGTCGATGTTGGCCAGGATCTCATTGACCTGCCGCGCCCGGATGAACTCCCGCTCGACCTTGCCCAACTCGAAGCTGTAGGCGGCGATGATGTGCTCTTTTTCGTGGGGGCTCATGCTCTTGTAGAACAGCCGCGCCTGGGAGAAATGATCAGAGAACGAATCGCTGCGTTGGCGGATCTTGTAGGCATCGATACGCTCTGGGTAACTTTCGAAGCCACCGTCCTGCGGACCCGGCGGAGTTTCCTTCGGCCAACCACCGTCGATGGAGTTCGGCTCATAGGACGCCCGCCCCTTGTCGATGGTGGTGCGGTGCATGGCATCGCGCTGGCCGTTGTGCACCGGCGTAATCGCCCGGTTGATCGGTAGCTCATGAAAATTCGGCCCACCGAGTCGGCTGATCTGCGTATCGGTGTAGGAAAACAGCCGGCCTTGCAGCAGCGGGTCGTTGGAAAAGTCGATGCCCGGCACGATGTGCCCAGGGCAGAAAGCGATTTGCTCGACTTCGGCGAAGAAGTTATCCGGGTTGCGGTTAAGCACCATCTTGCCCAACGGGGTGATAGGCACAAGTTCTTCGGGAATGATCTTGGTCGGGTCGAGCAGGTCGAAGTCGAATTTGTGCTCGTCCTCCTCGGCAACGATCTGCACGCCGAACTCCCATTCCGGGTAGTCGCCCAGCTCAATGGATTCCCACAGGTCGCGACGGTGGTAGTCGGTGTCCTTGCCCGCGAGTTTCTGGGCTTCGTCCCACACCAGGGAACAGGTCCCGGCCTTGGGTCGCCAGTGAAACTTGACGAAGCTACTGCGGCCTTCCGCATTGATCATACGGAAGGTGTGCACGCCAAAGCCCTGCATCGTGCGTAGGCTTTTTGGAATGGCCCGGTCAGACATCGCCCAGATCACCATGTGGGCCGATTCCGGCACCAGCGAGACAAAATCCCAGAACGTGTCGTGGGCCGAGCCGCCCGTAGGAATTTCGTTATGGGGCTCGGGTTTTACCGCGTGGACAAAGTCTGGAAACTTCACCGCGTCCTGAATGAAAAACACCGGCATGTTGTTGCCCACCAAGTCGAAGTTGCCTTCGTCGGTAAAGAACTTCACGGCAAAGCCGCGCACGTCCCGCACGGTGTCACCGGACCCCCGTGGACCTTGCACTGTGGAAAAGCGCACGAACACTGGCGTCTTTTTACTCGGGTCTTGTAGGAAACCAGCCTTGGTCAGGGCCGCATGGGATTCATAGGCCTGAAAGTAACCATGGGCACCGGTGCCTCGGGCGTGAACGATGCGCTCCGGGATCCGTTCATGGTCAAAGTGCGTGATTTTTTCACGCATGATGAAGTCTTCCAGCAGCGAGGGCCCGCGTGGGCCGGCGCGCAGGGTG
Source organism: Pseudomonas sp. CG7 (assembly GCF_023701885.1). Classification (NCBI taxonomy): domain Bacteria; kingdom Pseudomonadati; phylum Pseudomonadota; class Gammaproteobacteria; order Pseudomonadales; family Pseudomonadaceae; genus Pseudomonas; species Pseudomonas sp. CG7. The sequence continues at coordinate 81,876 of NZ_JABAEE010000002.1, forward strand.
TTCTGGTTATCGGCGATCTTCACGCCCTGGTTGGTGCGCAGCGCCTGCTCGGTGGCGTCGGAGCGAAACTGTTCCAGGCTTTCGAGCTTGGCGTTGGTGTTACCGCGGTCCAAGGTGTCGGTCCCGGCCAGTTGGCTCTTGTCGACCGTGGGCTTGTTGATACTCATCAGGCATGACTCCTCTTTGCGTTCCCTGTGGCGAGGGAGCTTGCTCCCGCTTTCGCGCAAAGCGCTCACAAAGGGCTGCTACGCATCCCAGCGGGAGCAAGCTCCCTCGCCACGGTCATTTCATTCAATGAACAACGTCTACGCCGTAGACTGGACTCTGGAGTTCGACGCAGTTTCGAGTGGCTTAATGAGTGACCCATGCCGTTTGGCTGTGTTCCTTTTTTATGGCCTTTGATCGCGTTATTGCCAAATGACTGGTCCGATCGCAAATAAATGCTAAGAACCTCTATACGGACAGGCTAAAATGCGCGCCCGGCTAACCGCTGATCCTTTTCCAACGCGCCCCACAAGGTTCGCTACGTGATCGAGTTTCAAAACGTCCATAAAACCTACCGGGTTGCCGGTAGGGATATCCCCGCCCTGCATCCGACCAGTCTGACGATTGAGAACGGTCAGGTCTTCGGCCTGATTGGCCATTCCGGTGCAGGAAAAAGTACCCTGCTGCGCCTGATCAATCGCCTGGAAGATTCCACGGGCGGCAAGATCATTGTCGACGGTGAAGAAGTCACCGCCCTGGACGCCAGTGGCCTGCGCCGTTTCCGCCAACAGGTCGGGATGATCTTCCAGCACTTCAACCTGCTGGCGTCCAAGACCGTGGCCGACAACGTGGCACTGCCGCTGACCCTGGCCGGCGAGTTGTCCCGTAGTGACATCGACCGCCGCGTCGCCGAGTTGCTGGCGCGGGTAGGGCTGTCCGCCCACGCCCGCAAATACCCGGCGCAGTTGTCCGGCGGCCAGAAGCAGCGCGTCGGCATCGCCCGCGCCCTGGCGACCAAACCCAAGATCCTGCTGTGCGACGAGGCCACCAGCGCCCTCGACCCGCAGACCACCGCCTCGGTGCTGCAACTGCTGGCAGAGATCAACCGCGAGCTGAAACTGACCATCGTGCTGATCACCCATGAAATGGACGTGATCCGCCGCGTTTGCGACCAAGTGGCCGTGATGGACGCCGGCGTGATCGTCGAGCAAGGCCCGGTGGCCGAGGTGTTCCTGCATCCGAAGCACCCGACCACCAAGCGTTTCGTCCAGGAAGACGAGCAGATCGACGAAAGCGAACAGCGCGACGACTTCGCCCACGTCCCAGGGCGCATCGTGCGTCTGACGTTCCAGGGCGACGCGACCTACGCGCCATTGCTCGGCACCGTCGCCCGGGAAACCGGTGTGGACTACAGCATCCTGGCCGGTCGCATCGACCGCATCAAAGACACCCCCTACGGGCAACTGACCCTCGCCATCACCGGCGGTGACATGGAGGCGGCGTTTGCCCGCTTCACCGCGGCTGATGTCCATATGGAGGTGCTGCGCTGATGGAATTTTTTGCAAACGTCGACTGGCTGGAAATCTGGCTGGCCACCGGCGACACCTTCCTGATGCTGTTCGGCTCGTTGCTGTTCACCGTGCTGCTCGGCTTGCCCCTGGGCGTATTGCTGTTCCTGTGCAGCCCGCGCCAACTGCGCGAAGCCCGCGGTGTTTATGCGCTGCTGTCACTGATCGTGAACATCCTGCGTTCGCTGCCGTTCATCATCCTGTTGATCGTGATGATTCCGTTCACGGTGTTGATCACCGGCACCTCCCTGGGCGTGGCCGGCGCGATTCCACCGCTGGTGGTCGGCGCGACACCGTTCTTCGCCCGCCTGGTGGAAACCGCCCTGCGCGAAGTCGACCGCGGCATCATCGAAGCCACCCAAGCCATGGGCGCGACCACGCGGCAAATCATCGTCAACGCCTTGCTGCCAGAAGCCCGCCCGGGCATTTTTGCAGCGATTACGGTGACAGCGATTACGCTGGTGTCCTACACGGCCATGGCCGGTGTAGTCGGCGCCGGTGGTCTGGGCGACCTGGCGATCCGCTTCGGCTACCAGCGTTTCCAGACCGATGTGATGGTGGTCACGGTGGTGTTGCTGCTGGTGCTGGTGCAAGTCCTACAGACCGTGGGCGACAAACTGGTTGTGCATTTCTCTAGAAAATAAGGCCTCGGGCCAATAAACATGAGCCGGCCATTCGCTGGCAGGCGCCAAGAGCAGGCGCCCCACAAGGAGTTAGCTGAATGAAAAAACTACTGGTTGCCTTCGCTGCCGCCGCAGCGTTTTCCGCCCACGCCGCCGACACCCTCACCGTCGCGGCCACGCCGGTGCCCCACGCGGAAATCCTCGAATTCGTCAAACCGGCCCTGGCGAAGGAAGGCGTGGACCTCAAGGTCAAAGTCTTCACCGACTACATCCAGCCGAACGTACAGGTCGCGGAAAAGCGCCTGGACGCCAACTTCTTCCAGCACCAGCCGTACCTGGATGAGTTCAACAAGGCCAAGGGCACGAACCTGGTGAGCGTGGCCGGTGTGCACTTGGAACCCCTGGGCGCGTACTCCAGCAAGTACAAGGCGCTTACCGAACTGCCGGGCGGCGCCAACGTGGTGATCCCGAACGACGCCACCAACGGCGGCCGTGCGCTGTTGCTGCTGGCTAAGGCTGGGCTGATCAAGTTGAAGGATTCGAACAACATCCTGTCGACGACCAAGGACATCACCGAGAATCCAAAGGATTTGAAATTCCGTGAGCTGGAAGCGGCGACCATTCCACGGGTGCTGACTCAGGTGGATCTGGCGTTGATCAATACCAACTATGCGTTGGAAGCCAAGCTTGATCCTTCCAAGGATGCGTTGGTGATCGAAGGTAACGACTCGCCTTATGTGAACATCCTGGTGGCTCGTGAGGATGATAAGGACAGTGAGGCGATGAAGAAGCTGGTTGCGGCGCTGCATACGCCGGAGGTGAAGGCTTTTATTCTTGAGAAGTACAAAGGCGCGGTTTTGCCGGCGTTTTGATTTGATTGGGTGGTGAAGAAAACGGGGCTGCGTGGGAATGCAGGCCCGTTTTTTTTGCGATGTCTTCTATCCATCAAAGCCGCTACGACCTTCGTCGTCGACCAGGCTTGCTCTAAATCTAGCGTACAGTCGTCCATATTTATTCGACCTGATCAGCAATACACCTAGCTGCAGAAATAGCCGGATCATCGGCCCTAAGCTGAAACGTCTCAGTAACCTCATTGACGGCGTGCATAATAAAATCACCGATCGTCAAAATCCTGGAATAACGCTTTTCCTATACGATTCTAGGAAAACCTTCGCTTCCCATGCCCCCAAATCGTTGGCATAGTGCCATTATATTTTTTGATATTTATGACACATCGAGGGACGCGATGAAGGTCAAAATTATCCCGGCGGTTTTCCTGTTCTTGGGCTCTTACTTTCCCTTGAGTGTGATTTTGCTTCTTCAGGATGTCTCCGAAGCCAGCTGGAAGCAGCCAATCTGCTGGTCGCTCCAGCGCTGTACTCTACCTATCCTCATGAACGGTGGTCGCTCGCTCGGATTGTTCATCATCTGTCTGCTTAGCCTTGGGCTCTTTACTTGGGTGCTCAAAAGCATGCCGGCCGACCACCAACTCACCGTCAAAGACTCTAAAACAGTTCCCAACGACCTCATTAACTACGTGTTTCCATATGTTGTCTCCTTCATGGGGCTCGACCTGGCAAGCAACGGCAAGTTTTACGGTTTTCTCATCTTCCTGACGTGGATGTTCCTGATTACTTATCGGTCTGGGCAAATTCTAATGAACCCCCTGCTGCTGGCGATCGGTTGGCAGCTTCACGAACTGAAAGTGACGACCGCTGGGAACACCCGCGATGTGATCGCATTGGCTAAGACAAAGGTACACCCTGGCGATACGCTAAAATTCTGCGTAATTCAGGGAATTTATGTGCTCGCAAAAAGGAGTTAGCAATGACAGCACCGCAGGCTTTAGCGAAGCTTCATGGGTTTGATGTAACCAACGCGGAACTGAGCGTTTGGACGTTCAGAAAAAGCAATAGCAAGCAATCGCGCTTTCGAGCGTCCGCTGTGGTCACGACGCCTGAACTCGCGACAGAGTTAAGAAACCTTGCTGCCAGATGGATCGAGCGATGCACTGAGGCCGAAGACTACGGATTACTCGCCTCCGTTAACGACAACTCTTGCCTCTATCTGGAGTCCGATGAAACCGTTTTCCCGGTGCTGCAAGATTTGGTAAGCCGCCCTCCGGAAGAACACCTGATCGAGAATGTCTCAGGACTCGAAGGCAGCGCAGGCTACTTGGTTCGCATGACCTTGGGTGACGACACACTCCACTGCGTCTGCAAGCTGACGTCAGACTGGAAAGTAAAAAACCGTTCCAGCCTTTTGAATCTAGTTTTTGAAAGAAATGAGCTTGATCTCGCCGGTGAGCAGGCGTTCAGTATTCCAAAACGGTTTGACTTTTTCGTCATTAATAACGATGTCTTAGTACTTGGCAAGTCCAATTTTGAATCCATATTAGACTACAAGCAGACCTACGTGTCTTCGTTCACAGAACTGCAGGCTGACGCAGGCTTTCAAGGTGCGTTTGCGGATATGGCCGTATTGATTGAATTTGTCGGTAGTAACACCACTCACCTGCGGCGTATGGCGGTGGTGCAGGAGCGAGCGCATTATGAGAACCCCGGATTCATGGAAAGGTTACGCCAAGTAAACCAAGAGCGTCAGTGGAACATCAATTTTGATGCCGACGGGAAAATTGTCCCTACCGCTGAAACCGCACGTGTAATCATTCAGGTACTCCTAAATCATCGCCTACACTCCGAACTGACCAACAACGATTTCGACGTAGCTTCAGCTAGCCCGGTTGGTTAGTGCTGAGCCACAGAGCAGGCATGGAGCAGGACGAATTATTTTATATCAAATAAATCAATATACTTTTTCCCTTGTAAAAAAAGGAGACGAATTTATTTAGGTGTAATTTTCTCATGACCCAGCAATCTGGTTGTGGCAGGCTCGGTCACCAATAGGACTCTGTAGTTTCATTCTTTAGTAAAAAAAGGAATGACTCTTCTTGTCTCGCGCTGCCAGAATGATAGGTTAGTTTTAGAAGCTCTCATTCATTGTCGCGCTATATGTATCACTATGGACATGGAGATGGTAAAAGAGTCGCTTGCCTACAGAAATGTCATCGCAAAATGGAATTTGGATCAGAGAAGTGCTTTAGAATTATTATTTGGGGTAACAAATGAAATTTATTGTTCTTCCTGTTGGTTCAAGCAGACCAAGCCATGGTGAAAACACCATTTACTTGACAAAAGATAATTGGAATGATTATTCATTCGTTACTATGTTCTCCATGAGCGTTCATGATCATGCCGGCGTGCTTTGGGACATCGGCCGTACAAAAATAGGCTTCAAAGGACAAACCACAAGTATACCTACCTACTCAAAACTTCCAGAAAGTTTCGAGTTTTTGTCAGATGATTTTTTTTCATTAGGACAGGGTGTGAGTTTCTATAAAAGCATGGGTATGTTAGATCCTGTTTTTAGAAAAAATATCTTGCGCGGGTTACGGGATATCGTTGTACTTCCCGAAATAATTGACAGTATCCGTGATGAAAGTGTTTTGGGAACATCTCTCCTGAGAAATCATAGCCTTTCTGTTGTCAAGGGGCAGTTTTCTCGTGTGCTAGATGGTAAGGCTGAGTTGACAGGCTACAGCTTTAGGTACGTCAGGAAAGATACAGAAGACTGCGGCGGTATTGAAATGGATTTTGAAGTGGTGGTGGATTCCAAGCCAAGCACACACATCCACGCCGTATTTGGTCGAAATGGTGTTGGTAAGACAACACTTTTAAATGGAATGATTGTTGCGATCACTAATGAACTGGGGGTCGGTGATTTTTATGGTAAGTGGGGCCAAAAAATAGAATCCGATTATTTTAGTAGTTTAGTCTCAGTGTCATTCAGCGCGTTTGACCCGTTTACCCCACCTAATGAGCAACCCGATCCAGCGAAAGGTACGTGCTATTTCTACATTGGTTTGAAAGACGCAGAGGGAAATGGTCGACTCCGAACCATACCGGAACTGAGAGTGGACTGTATCAAAGCGCTCTGTTCGTGTTTCCAAAATACATCTAAGACATCACGTTGGTTAAGCTCAATACAGAAGCTAGGTTCGGATGAGAATTTTTCATTCATGCAGCTTGAACAACTGGAATCGGTATATAGGTGGGTGCGCGATAACACACCCGTAGCGGACCAATCAGACTCTGATCATTTTAAATCGGTCTATTTAGATAAAGCTCTACCGTACCTTTCAAAAATGAGCTCAGGGCACGCTATAGTATTACTTACAATAACCCGTCTTGTTGCAACAGTTGAAGAAAAAACCCTTGTTTTACTGGATGAGCCGGAGAGCCACCTACACCCACCTCTACTGTCTGCTTTTATTCGTGCATTAGCTGACTTGCTGCATGACCAAAATGGCGTTGCGCTCATAGCTACACACTCGCCGGTTGTTCTTCAGGAAGTACCAAAATCTTGCGCCTGGATAATCCATCGAGTAGGTAAAGATGTATTGACCAGTCGTCCAAAAATTGAAACTTTTGGTGAAAATGTTGGCATCCTGACTTCCGAGGTTTTTAACTTGGAAGTCGAACGAGCGGGCTTTCATGACCTTTTGGCCACGTCTGTAAGCTCAGGAATGTCTTATGATGAGATAGTTCAAGACTATAGTGGCCAGCTTGGTTTAGAGGGCAAGGCGATTTTACGAGCACTTGTAACTAGTCGTGATAAGGGAAAAATATCATGATGCGTCTAACTGCGCCAGATTATACATTCGAGCAAGTGTTAGACACATGCCTACTTGGTATCACTGGCAACGCGGCCTTTAAACTAAGCATTGAAGGTGCAAAGGCGAGCTTGATAGTTGAAGGCGAACTGTATGCTTCAAGTTCTCGCGAAGGAAATCTTTATAGTATCGCCCCTATAGACCTCAGTATTGACTTGAATCCTATAGTACTCAGCGACCTAAATAAGTCTGATTTTATTAAGTTGTATGAAACATATTTTGTTCCCGAAGAAAAGCCAGCAAGAGAGATATACAATAAACTGCTGAATGCTGCCAAAGAAAGTTGTCCGTTTTGCGGTGGTATAGGTACACCTAGAAATTTAGATCACTTTTTGCCTAAATCTCATTTTCCTCAGTACTCTGTGCTACCCGCTAATTTGGTCCCATCTTGTCGGGATTGTAATATGGATGGGAAAGCCGCTGTGTTCGCTATACAGGCTGAACATCAAATAATTCAACCGTATTTAGATCATGAGAGATTCTTCAATGAACAGTGGATTTTTGCGCGGTATGAGGAGGAAGGAGGAGGAGAGCCAGGTCAGTTTGAGTATTTTGTAAACCCACCTTCTGACTGGAGCGAAACGGATAAGCGTCGAGTTGAGAGACACTTTGAGGATTTCAACCTAGGGCATCGTTACTCCGTTAAGGCAGCTCAGATATTGGGTACAGTGATGGCACAAGTAGCTTCACTCCAGAGAATTGGGCTAAACAATCAAGTTATTAGCGAAACGATTTTGGCGCCAGGAGTTTCTACAGCACAATTTTCAAATCACTGGCAGTGCGGGCTTTATCAGGCATTGATGAGACATTTTGAAGAGTAGGATTTTCTGTGGCCAACCGACCGCAAAGGATAGGTATTGGCGCAATCTATTCCCTCCCCTTCATATTAGGGTTAAGAGCAGCGGCAGTCAGATTAAATAAAGCGACCCCGGCACAAAATGCTGGGGTTGCTTTGGGGAGGATGTTTACCTGCTAGCGCGGATCAACGTTATCCAACACCCGATTCGCCAGCAATGAACTCAATTCGATCAATTGCTGGATGCCGAGAAGGATGTGACGACGCGGACCTTCCAGATCGAAGGCGAGGTTGCTGACCATCGCGTCGGCTGCCGCTAGGGTTTCGCTGAGGTTGGCAAGGAGGGATTCGTTGTCGGCGTTTTTTGCGACGGTGAAGAGTTGGCCCGGTTGGGACGGATCTTCGGACTTTTCAGGTTTCGGTAGCAGGTAGTGATCCAAGGCGCGTTTGGCGGCGTCGTCGTGCTTTTTGGCCTTGGATTTGGCGTGGCCTGTCTCTGGTGGATTCGGAGTAGGTTTGAACATTGGGACTTTTCTCTAGTAGGGCCGCCACCATTTCGCTACTAAACGAAAGGAGGCAGCTGTGCGCAAGTTAGTAGACCGGTAAAGTCACCAAACCCGGCGCGCCCGAAGGCGCCTTGCGCACAGCCACCATCAAGTGCAGGCAAACGCCTGACTGGATGACACTCATGCAACCGTAGATGACTAACCGAGCTACTAAACCCGACCACTGATGGGCAGTGGCAGGGAAACGATAGAACCCAGGGACAAGGCGCACAAGCGGGCGGATTCTGGCGTAGTTGTAGGTAATGGCGCAAGGATGTGTAGCTTGATGGAAGGATCACGCCAGCGGAATAAACAGGACTTGGTTTTGGCCCATAAATTGGGGCTTGACGGGTTTGCAGTTGGGGTTTGAAGTGGGTGATGCGGTTTTGTCTGTAGGCAATTTTCCGGGGTGGGTGGGGCTGCTTTGCAGCCCAGCGGGAGCAAGCTCCCTCGCCACGTTTGACCGGTTGGGGATTCGGCGAGGGCGACGGGACCGACGGAGGCTTTTTCAGCAATCACTGGCTCCCGAACCTCTGTCAGCATTTGCCCATTGTTCGGGTCGAATGAACCCTAGGATCTGCTTCATTGTTCTACAACCCTCATGATAAATTCCTCGCCGCGACCTCTAATCAATAGAGGGCATTCAGGGAGTGAAGTAAGTGATCAAGTCTTTGTTGGTTGGGGCATTGCTGGCAATGGCATCCGCATCGGCATCCGCGATGAGTTGCGATAACCCTAGAAACGCCTATGACAGAACCTATTGCGCGTCGCTGAAAATGGTTCAGTCGGATCAGGACATCAACGATCAATACAAGAAGACGATGAGTGCCCTGAACCCTGATCAAAAGAAAAAGGTGAAAGCCGCTCAAATCCAGTGGATCAAAAATCGTGACAGCGCCTGTTCCAACGATGGCCTGCTCTACCTGGACTGTGCCAACGAGAAGACCGAGGCGCGTATCGTCATACTCAAGGCTGTCGAGCGCGAGTGCCGTGCTGCCGGTTGCGACGACGCCAAGCTGTCGCAAGTCGAGTAACCCGTAAACAACTTGCCCTCGCTGAAAAACCCGACGTAACGCGTCGGGTTTTTCTTTGGCGGGTTCGATGATCTGATTTTGAGCTATCGGAAGGCAGGATTGATCCCAGCCTGATTCCTGTAAAGAAGATGATGCAGTTTGTCTGTAGGAATGGTTGGGGCTGCTGCGCAGCCCAGCGGGAGCAAGCTCCCTCGCCACGGGGTTTCGGTTCAATCGGGGCCTTGGGTGTAATTCAGTTGTTTGCGTTGGTGGCAGGGTGCCACAATCGCCGTTTTCGTTGCGTCACGATCAGGTGGATCAAATGGATGGCCCAAGATCTCGGAACGGCCAGGCTTCTTTCATAGCCGAGCAGGTGCGAACGGACCGATTGCAGCAACTGTTTCGCCAGTCCGTTTCTGCGGTTTTCGGCAGTTACCTGGCTGCCATCATGCTGAGTTGGCTGTGTTGGGACCGGTTTGAGCACAGCGTCATTCTTTGGTGGATTGCCATCCTGACCGCATCGACGCTGTTGCGTATCGCGATGTTTGTCGCCTATTTCCGCAGCGACGAAAGTGAGCGCACGCCTCAACGCTGGGAGCGCCGATACTGGGTCACGCTGGTGCTGTCCGCCAGCATCTGGGGCGGCGGGGCGTTTGTGCTCATGCCGGCGGACGATCTGTTGTCCCAGGCGTTGGTCATGCTCTTTACCGTCGGAATGTCCGTCAGCGCGGTGTCCTGCTATTCGGCTTACCGCGACATGACGCTGGCTTCCATTGGCGTGGTGCTGTTCCCGTGCACCGCCTGGCTGCTGTTTCAACCGTCGCCGATCCAAGTTGGCATGGCCCTTTCGATCCTGGTGTTTGCGGCATTTGCCGCCCGGGCCACGCACAAAATGTCCCAGGCACTGGAAATCGCCTTTCGACTCACCCGTGAAATGGAACAGGCGAACAGCATTTCGACCCGCGCCGCACAAACCGATGAACTGACCGGCCTGAAGAGTCGGCGGGCTTTTTTCGAGCATGCCCAGCAGCTTTATGACGAATGTAAGAGCAGCCGGGTAGGGTTGTGTGCCGTCATGTTGGACATGGATCACTTCAAGCACATCAACGACACCTACGGCCATCAGGTGGGGGATCAGGTTTTACGCGAGATGGGGACGGTGATCAGTTCATCGTTTAGGGCAACCGATATCCACGGACGACTCGGTGGGGAAGAGTTCGCCATTCTGCTTCCGGATACGTCCATCGAAGTCGCGACCCAAATTGCAGAACAGCTCATCGATACGATTTCGGGTTTGATGATCGAGCCTGTTCAGGGCATATCCGCCAGCCTTGGCGTGGCGTCGACGGGGGCCTGTAATAAGGACCTTCACAGCTTGATGAACGATGCGGATAAGGCCCTGTATCGAGCGAAGGCGTTGGGGCGTAATCGAGTGGCGGTTGCTTAGTTGGGTTGGCTTTGCATCATCCGTTGAATTTTTATCGTTCCCGCGCTCTGCGTGGGAATGATCGAAAAACCCATCATTCTGCTTTATGAATTTTCCTCTCTATGAAGGCCTGCCACTGCGCTGACCCTGCTGATTTCCCTGGAAACTCCTTCTCCTTGGCTTACCTTGCGGCCCACGCGGGCTAGCGATACCGCAGAGCCTAAAAATAAATTTCCTTTTAGATCAATTGTTTAATCCAAAAACGACAAATCTTTGAAAATTTATCTTGCGCGCTAATTATTCATCCGTTAACTTTATCTCAACTGGTTAGCGCACAAACATTTAGCGCAGACCTAAATTGATCAAACCCATCAGCAAGCGAGGAAACACCATGAACGTTCTCTACACCGCAGTCGCAACCTCTACCGGTGGCCGTGATGGCCGTGCTGTTTCCAGCGACAAGATTCTCGACGTGAAACTGGCCACTCCAAAAGCCCTGGGCGGCGCTGGTGGTGAAGCGACCAACCCTGAGCAGTTGTTCGCCGCCGGCTACTCGGCCTGCTTCATCGGCGCATTGAAGTTTGTCGCCAGCCAGAGCAAACGCAGCATTCCTGCTGACGCCTCGATCACGGCACACGTCGGCATCGGCCAGATCCCTGGCGGTTTCGGCCTGGACATCGACCTGCACATCACCCTGCCAGGCCTGGATCAAGCCGATGCTCAAGCGCTGGTCGACGCGGCTCACCAGGTTTGCCCGTACTCCAACGCGACTCGCGGCAACGTCGACGTCCGTTTGCACGTCACCGTCTAACTCACTTCATCTACGAATTAAAAGGATCAGGACATGAACACTCTCGGCAAAACTCTCGTTGGCTCGCTTCTGGCTCTGTCGCTCAGCAACGCGTTTGCGACTACTTTTGTTCAACCTACGTTCGCTGAGGGTGGTTCGGATCGCCTGATCGAAAGCCGTGTCGCTGAAGGCGGTTCGGATCGACTGATCCAAAACCGCGTCGCCGAGGGTGGCTCGGATCGACTGATCCAAAACCGCGTAGCCGAGGGCGGCTCGGATCGCCTGATCCAAAACCGTGTCGCCGAGGGTGGTTCGGATCGCCTGATCCAAAACCGCGTGGCCGAAGGCGGCTCGGATCGTCTGATGGAAAACAGAGTGAGCTGAACGATCCCTTCATCACTCCGAAAGCCGGTCGAACCCACCCATGTTGCTTCCAAAACAAAAGCGCCGCTTATCTCTCACGACGAAGCGGCGTTTTTTTTCAACGTGTCATAAGTCCTAAACGATGCTATCCACCACACCGCCATCGACGCGCAACGCCGCTCCGGTGGTGGCCGAAGCCTGTTCCGAACTGGCGTAGATGATCATGTTGGCGACTTCCTCGACACGCGCCGCGCGCTGGATGATCGAGGTGCTGCGGTGCTCGTTGACGAAATCTGCCGCGACCTTTTCCAGGCTTTCCCCGCTACGCTCGACGTCTGCCTGGAGCATCTGGGCAACGCCTTCGGAAAGGGTCGGCCCTGGCAACACCGAGTTCACCGTCACACCCGTGCCGGCAAGGCGCTTGGCCAGGCCGCGAGCGATGGACAGTTGCGCGGTTTTGGTGAAGCCGTAGTGGATCATGTCAGCAGGAATGTTCACGCCCGATTCCGACGAGACAAACACAATCCGCCCCCAACCGCGCTCGACCATGCCCTGGGCGTAGGCCCTGGAAATTCGCACGCCGGACATTACGTTGGTTTCGAAGAAGCGCTGCCATTCGCTGTCTGGCGTTTCGAAGAAGTCTTGCTGTTTGAAAATGCCCAGGTTGTTGATGACGATATCGAAGCTTGGGTGCTGGGCGATGAGTGCCTGGCAGCCGGACTCATGGCTGAGATCGCCGACAAAGCCCGTCGCCCTTGAAGAGAGGGCGCCCAAGCGTTGCAACGCATCCTCCACGCTGCTCTCGCTGCGACCGTTGATGACCACGTGGGCGCCGGCTTCCAGGAAGCCTTTGGCGGTCGCAAAGCCGATACCGCTGGTGGATCCGGTGACCAGGACGTGACGTCCGGTGAAGTCGATGTTCATGAGGGGACTCCTTGATGAATGGACCAGAGGAAGTGCGATCGTTCTGGCTGGACAGTCATCCAACGGACGTAGAGATGGCGTTGCCATCCCGACGTCGCCGATATCGCAGGTCTTTAATCATGGACACGATTGAGGCTTTTCGCCTCTTTGTGCTCAGTCAGGCATCAGGAAGCCGACCATACGGCCAGTTCATAACCATCCGGATCGATAAAGTGGAAACGCCGGCCACCCGGGAAGGCGAACACTTCACGATTGATAGTCGCCCCTGCGGCTTCGAGCCTGGATTGAGTGGCTTCAAGGTCATCGGCGTACAGGATGATCAACGGGCCGCCCGGGCGCACCGGTTCGCCGGTCGTGAAGCCACCGGTCAGGCGACCGTCGCTGAATTCGGTGTAGGTCGGGCCGTAGTCGACGAAATTCCAGCCAAACACACCGCCATAGAAGGCTTTGCTTCGGGCGATGTCGTTGACATTGAACTCGATGTTATCGATCTGACGGTCTTTTCCGCGAATGCCCATTGATGCTTCCTTGGCGAGTGGGGGACAAGCAAGCTTAGGGCATCAGCCGACATTCATGTAAATGTGCCGGCCTCTTCGCGAGCAAGCTCGCTCCCACAGGGGTTGGGCAAGATTCGGTAGCCCCAACCTTTCAGGCCTGCGCGCTGAATCGCTGCGCAGCACGCCGTGCAAGCATCGCGGCTTCCGTCTCTCGCGTCGCCCGTTCGCCTTTGTAGGCCAATTGGTTGAAAAACAACCCGTCCGAAAACTCCTGGGGAGACATAGAGCTTCTGCTTTTGAGCATCGGCGCCAAGTCGATGGTGCCGGCGAAGTTTTCCTTGGTCAGGTTGTACAGGCCCAGGTAGCTGCCGGACCAGGGCGAGTCGGCGTCGACCATGTCGATAGAGGCGTCGCGGAACGCAACGGCTGAGGCTTTCAGGTCGCTGGATTCATTGAGCAAATCGGTCAGCCGCTGGGTGTCTGCGCTGCTGAGTTGGCCGGCCGCGTTGAGCACCTTGAGTCGGCCATCGGCCTCGACGGTGAAGCCGTATTTCTTGCCGGCCAGGTCCGGATGGGTTGCCGACAGCGTTGACTGGAAGGTCTCGAAAGAAGTCTTCCGGGTGTTTTTCGCGCTCTCGGCAAGTGCGGCGAATCGAGGGAAGTGTGGCGATTGGGAGCGACCGATCCAGGTTTCGATGACCACTAGCGATTCCACCATGACCTGGGCGTCGTCGCTGGGGTGGTAGATCGCCGCAGGGCCGGCGTTTGCCAACTGCTTTACGGCGTCTGCTGGCGGATGGGTTACCAGCTTCTGGTCGGAGCGGGTGAGGTTGGTGTTGGCGGGAGCGATAGCGGCAGAGCTAACAGAGAATTCCATTTCATCGGTCCATGATTGGCGGATACATCGGGTTATCGACAGCGGAGGACCGAGCTTTAGGAGCAAGGGCTGCTGCGCAGCCCAGCGGGAGCAAGCTCCCTCGCCACAGGAGGGTGGGGCCAGTTGGTTAAGCGGTGGCTGTCAGGAGCGCTATCGCGAGCAGGCTCGCTCCCACAGGGGTTGGGGATGGATGCGATGTCTGTGAGCTACCTGGAAAAACTGTGGGAGCTGAGCTTGCTCGCGATGGCGGCGGCACATTCAACATCGACGCAAGCAGACCCACCGCTATCGCGAGCAAGCTCGGCTCCCACCGGGGGCTTGGGTGTTCACAGTTTCTGCATCCACCACAAATCCCAAGCAGCCTCGCTCATATGAAGCAACAGGCCCTCAGTACCACCGCGCCTCGCCCGGTGGGCGTTTCTTGAAGCGTTTCATGCTCCACATGTACTGGCTTGGGTAGGCCCGTACATAGCGCTCCACCACTTGGCTCATGGCTGCGCACGAGGTTTCGGTGTCGGTGCTGTACATCGCGTCCGGGGCGGCTTCGAGGATGACTTTGTAGCCCGAGCCGTCCGGCAGGCGCAGGGCATGAAGGAACACGCCGACTGCTTTGCCGCCGGCAAGCATGTTCGGTACGAACTTGCTGGTCAGGGCCTGGGTGGCGAAGAAGGGCACGAAGATACCGGCGGACTCGGACGGTTCCGGGTCGGCGGGAATGCCCACCTGGCCGCCCTTGCGCACTTCCTTGATGACGCTGAGGATGCCTTCCTTGGTCGACGCCGCGACTTTGTTGCCCAACTGTACGCGTTGTTTTTGCAGCAGTTCATCCACCGCCTTGAGCTTGGGCGGACGGTAGAAAATGATCGGTTTGCACTGGCTGCAATAGAAGTGGTTGAGCACTTCCCAGTTGCCCAGGTGGCTGGTGATGCCAACCACGCCTTTGCCGGAAGCCAGGGCTTCCTTCAACACTTCCAGGCCTTCGACTTCGCGCACCAGTTCGATGGAGCGCTGGGCCGGCCAGATCCAGGCGCAGGCGCTTTCGGTCAGGGATTTGCCGATGTCCTTGAGGCTCTGGCCCACCAGGCGATCGCGCTCGGCCGGGTCCATCTCGGGAAAGCACTTGGCGAGGTTGATCCGCACCACGTCGCGGGAACGGTTGGGAAATTTCCACATGAGCCAGCCAATCGCCGCGCCCACTGCCTGCACTGCCCTCCAGGGCAGCAGCGCAAACAACCGCAGAGCGCCGACCAGCAAGGCGCCTTTCAACTTATCCACAGGTCACTCCTGAATGTATGGGCCGTGTTGCGAGCCGGCTATTCTAACCGCCGTTTACCAACTCGGCGTAGCGGTCGCAGTCCTGGGTGTGGTCCATGACCATGCCCGAGGCCTGCATCAACGCATAACAAATGGTCGGGCCGACAAAAGTGAATCCGGCTTTCTTCAGGCCTTTGCTCATCGCCACTGCCTCGGGCGTGATGGCCGGCACTTCGGTGCGGTCCTTGAAATGATTGATGATGGGTGTGCCGCCTACGTACGACCAAAGGAACGCCACCGGGTCTTCCAGGGCCAGCCAGGCCTGCGCATTGCGGCGGGCGGCCTTGAGCTTGAGACGGTTGCGGATGATGCCGGGGTCGAGCATCAGTTCATCGATTTCCGCATCGCTCATCTGCGCCACCCGCTGCACATCGAAGCCGTACAACACTTCCCGGTAGCGCTCGCGTTTGCGCAAAACGGTGATCCAGGACAACCCGGCCTGGAACCCTTCGAGCAAAAGCAACTCGAACAAACCCTGCGCATCGCGCAGCGGCGTGCCCCACTCCTGATCGTGATAAGCCATGTACAACGGATCGTCAGAACACCAAAAGCAGCGTGGCATAAGGCTCCAGGGGGCGTGCGCACGAACGAATCGGGTATACTCCCGCTCTGTAAATCGCAGCCCAAGAAACAGGTGAATTTCGTGAGCCAGCCTACGCCAGCCGTGCGTACGTTCCAAGACTTGATCCTCGCCCTCCAGCAATACTGGGCCGAGCAAGGTTGCGTGGTACTTCAGCCCTACGATATGGAAGTAGGCGCCGGCACTTTCCACACTGCCACGTTTCTGCGTGCCATCGGCCCGGAAACCTGGAACGCCGCTTATGTGCAGCCCAGCCGCCGCCCGACTGACGGCCGCTACGGCGAAAACCCGAACCGCCTGCAGCACTACTACCAGTTCCAGGTCGTGCTGAAGCCAAACCCGGAAAATTTCCAGCAACTGTACCTGGGCTCCCTCAAGCACGTCGGCCTCGACCCGCTGGTGCACGACATTCGTTTCGTCGAAGACAACTGGGAATCGCCAACCCTGGGCGCCTGGGGCCTGGGCTGGGAAGTCTGGCTCAACGGCATGGAAGTGACTCAGTTCACTTACTTCCAGCAAGCGGGCGGCATCGAGTGCTACCCGGTCACCGGCGAGATCACCTATGGACTGGAACGCCTGGCCATGTACCTGCAGGGCGTGGATTCGGTCTACGACCTGGTCTGGGCCGACGGCCCGTTCGGCAAAGTGACCTACGGCGACGTGTTCCACCAGAACGAAGTGGAGCAATCCACCTACAACTTCGAACACGCCAACGTCGAGAAGCTGTTCGAGCTGTTCGATTTCTATGAGAGCGAAGCCAAGCGCCTGATCGAGCTGGACCAGCCGCTGCCGTTGCCGAGCTATGAAATGGTGTTGAAGGCGTCCCATACCTTCAACCTGCTGGACGCCCGCCGGGCGATTTCCGTGACCGCGCGCCAGCAATACATCCTGCGTGTACGCACCCTGGCACGTTCCGTTGCGCAAGCCTACCTGCTGGCCCGTGCCAAGCTGGGCTTCCCGATGGCGACCCCGGACCTGCGTGATGAAGTGTTGGCTAAGCTGGAGGCTGCACAATGAGTGCTCAAGATTTTCTGGTTGAACTGGGCACCGAAGAACTGCCACCCAAAGCCCTGAACACCCTGGCCGATGCGTTCCTGGCCGGTATCGACAAGGGCCTGCAAGCCGCCGGCCTGAGCTACGAAGTCAAACAGGTGTACGCCGCGCCGCGCCGCCTGGCCGTGCTGATCACCGCCCTGGCGACCCAACAGCCGGACCGCAGCATCAACCTCGACGGCCCACCACGCCAGGCCGCGTTCGATGCCGATGGCAACCCGACCCAGGCCGCCCTGGGCTTCGCCAAGAAGTGCGGCGTTGACCTGAGCGAAATCGACCAGAGCGGTCCGAAGCTGCGCTACAGCCAGAGCATCAAGGGCAAGCCGACCGCCAGCCTGTTGCCGACCATCGTCGAAGACTCGCTCAATGACTTGCCGATCCCCAAGCGCATGCGCTGGGCTGCGCGCAAGGAAGAGTTCGTACGTCCAACTCAGTGGCTGGTCATGCTGCTCGGTGACCAGGTCATCGATTGCACGATCCTGGCCCAGAAGGCCGGTCGCGATTCCCGCGGTCACCGCTTCCATCACCCGCAAAGCGTGCGCATCACCTCGCCGGCCAACTACCTGGCCGACCTGCGTGCCGCCTACGTGCTGGCCGACGCCAACGAGCGCCGCGAGCTGATCAGCAAGCGCACCGAAGAGCTGGCCACCTTGCAGGAAGGCACCGCCATCGTGCCGGCCAACTTGCTGGACGAGGTGACCGCGCTGGTGGAATGGCCGGTGCCGCTGGTGTGCTCGTTCGAGGAACGTTTCCTTGAAGTGCCGCAGGAAGCGCTGATCACCACCATGCAGGACAACCAGAAATACTTCTGCCTGCTGGACGCCGAAGGCAAGTTGCTGCCGCGCTTCATCACGGTCGCCAACATCGAAAGCAAGGATCCGCAGCAGATCATCGCCGGTAACGAAAAAGTCGTTCGCCCGCGCCTGACCGATGCCGAGTTCTTCTTCAAGCAAGACAAGAAACAACCCCTGGAAAGCTTCAACGAGCGCCTGCGCAACGTGGTGTTCCAGGAGAAACTCGGCAGCGTCTACGACAAGGCCGAGCGCGTTTCGAAACTGGCGGCATTCATCGCTCCACGCATCGGCGGCGACGCCCAGCGCGCGGCCCGTGCCGGCATCCTGTCCAAGTGCGACCTGTCCACCGAGATGGTCGGTGAGTTCCCGGAGATGCAAGGCGTCGCCGGTTACTACTACGCCCTCAACGACGGCGAGCCGCAAGACGTCGCCCTGGCCCTGAACGAGCAGTACATGCCGCGCGGTGCCGGCGCTGAGCTGCCGACCACCCTGACCGGTGCGGCCGTGGCGATCGCCGACAAGCTCGACACCCTGGTGGGCATCTTCGGCATCGGCATGTTGCCCACCGGCAGCAAAGACCCGTATGCCTTGCGTCGCGCGGCGCTGGGCGTGTTGCGGATCCTGATCGACAAGCAATTGGACCTGGACCTGAACGACGCCGTGGCGTTCGCCGTCAATGCGTTCGGCAGCAAGGTCAAGGCCGCCGGCCTGGCCGATGCGGTGCTGGAATTCATCTTCGACCGTCTGCGTGCGCGTTATGAAGATGAAGGCGTCGACGTTGCGACCTACCTGTCGGTGCGTGCCCTGAAGCCGGGCTCCGCCCTGGACTTCGACC
The DNA here is from genome assembly GCF_023701885.1 of Pseudomonas sp. CG7. NCBI lineage: Bacteria > Pseudomonadati > Pseudomonadota > Gammaproteobacteria > Pseudomonadales > Pseudomonadaceae > Pseudomonas > Pseudomonas sp. CG7. The sequence goes on from NZ_JABAEE010000002.1 coordinate 100,591, forward strand.
AGCGCGTACAAGCGGTGCAGGCGTTCCGCAAGTTGCCGGAAGCGGCAGCGTTGGCGGCGGTGAACAAGCGGGTGTCGAACCTGCTGGGCAAGGCCGAAGGCAACATCGCGGCCACCGTCGAAGCCAAGTACTTCGACAATGCCAACGAGTTCTCCCTGTATTCGGCGATCCAGCAGGCGGACCAGGCGGTCCAGCCAATGGCGGCAGCGCGTCAGTACAGCGAAACCCTGGCACGCCTGGCGGCACTGCGCGAGCCGGTGGATGCGTTTTTCGAGGCGGTGATGGTCAATGCCGAAGACGCCAAAGTACGGGCCAACCGTTACGCGCTGCTGGCGCGTCTGCGTGGGCTGTTCCTCGGCGTCGCCGATATTTCGCTGCTGGGGTAACGCTTGAAACTGCTGATTCTCGATCGGGCCGGGGTGCTCAATCACGACTCCGCCGCTTACATCAAATCGGTGGAGGAGTGGCTGCCGCTGCCCGGTTCGATCGAAGCCATCGCGCAGTTGAGCAAGGCCGGCTGGACGGTGGCAGTGGCCACCAACCAGTCGGGCATTGCCCGCGGTTACTATGACCTCGCCGTCCTCGATGCCATGCACGAGCGCTTGCGCGCCCTCGTGGCGGAGCAGGGCGGGGAAGTCGGCTTGATCGTCTATTGCCCGCACGGGCCGGACGACGGCTGCGATTGCCGCAAGCCCAAGCCGGGCATGTTGAAAACCATTGCCGCGCATTACGATGTGGCTTTGGCAGGTGTGTGGTTCGTCGGTGACAGTCTCGGTGACCTGGAGGCGGCCAAGGCCGTCGATTGTCAGCCAGTTTTGGTAAAGACCGGGAAAGGCGAGAAGACTCTGGGCAAGACCCTGCCGGTGGGCACCTTGATTTTTGACGACCTGGCGGCGATTGCCGCTGAACTTATCCACAATTAGAGCTCCCAAGACATCCTGATCAAGGACTGTTCGGGAAGCGCTTAAACAGGCGGGCAGTGCCCGCAACGGTAAACGCCGCTATGTCGATATTGCAGGCCATCAGAAGCTTCCTCTTTTACCTGCTGCTGGGCACCAGTTCCTTGTTGTGGTGTTCCTTGAGTTTTTTTATCGCGCCTTTTTTGCCGTTCCGGGCGCGCTACCGTTTCATCAACGTGTACTGGTGCCGCTGCGCACTGTGGCTGAGCAAGGTGTTCCTGGGCATTCGCTATGAAGTGAAGGGCGCCGAGAACGTGCCGGACCGGCCCTGCGTAATTCAGTCCAACCATCAGAGCACCTGGGAGACGTTCTTTCTCTCGGCCTATTTCGAGCCGTTGAGTCAGGTTCTCAAGCGTGAACTGCTGTTCGTACCGTTCTTCGGCTGGGCCATGGCGATGCTGCGCCCGATTGCCATCGATCGCGACAACCCCAAACTGGCGCTCAAGCAAGTGGCGAAGAAGGGTGACGAGCTGCTGAGGGACAACACCTGGGTGCTGATCTTCCCCGAGGGCACCCGTGTTCCTTACGGGACGGTTGGAAAGTTCTCCCGCAGCGGTTCCGCATTGGCGGTGAACGCTGAACTGCCGGTGCTGCCGATTGCACACAATGCCGGCAAATTCTGGCCAAAGGCTGGCTGGATCAGGACGCCGGGCGTCATCACCGTGGTGATCGGCGCGCCGATGTATGCCGAAGGCACTGGCCCCCGCGCCATCGCCGAGCTCAATGACCGCGTACAAGCCTGGAATGAACAGGCACAACGGGACATGGGCTCGCTTCCTCCCGGCCCTGTGGCGGAAGTCCCCACGGAACAAGCCGCTGTTTGAGATCTGTGGATAACCTGTGTACCGTTTTTTCGGAATTCGTTGTTTTTATGCTGTATGTATTTGTTTTTAATACATATTTCCTAAACACATAAAAGCCGTGTTCAGGTGCATAAGTTTTTATAGCACTCAAAAGATCGCAGCCTTCGGCAGCTCCTACAGGACCTATCCAATCCTCGTAGGAGTTGCCGAAGGCTGCGATCTTTAATCTTCCAGCAACGGGAAGCGCAGGCTGAACGTCGTCCCCTTGCCCACTACGCTGTGGCACTCGATTTTCCCCTCGTGATGGTCCACCACCGCCTTGACCATCGATAATCCCAGGCCAATGCCCTCCACCCCTTGGGCCGACGAAAATCGTCGGTACTGGCTGAACAGGTCCGGCAGTTCTTCGGCGCTGATGCCTTTGCCCTGGTCGGCGACATTGCAGATCAACCAGCCCGACGCACAATGCACCTGCAGGGAAATGCAGGCGTCGGGCGGGCTGTATTTGATGGCATTTTCCAGCAGATTGAACAGCGTACGGGTCAGCAACGATTGATCCGCCCTCACCATCGCCTCTTCATCTTCCAGTTCATGAACCAACTGGATGCGCTTTGCCTGGGCGATGGGTAGCGCTTGGTCGAGCACATCCAGCACCAGCATCGCGAACAGCGTGGGCTGGAACTGATACGCCTCGGATTCCGCCTTGGCCAATTGCACGAAGCCCTCGGTCAGGTCCAGCGCGCGACGTACCTGGCGCTCGATCTGGTCGAACAACGGATGATCGCCGCCCGCCTGGTGCCGCTGCACATCGAGCAGCGCAAGGATTGCCGAGTGAGGCGCGCGCAAATCATGGGAGAGGAAACGCAGCATGACGCTACGCTGTTCTTCCGCCTCACGTTCGGCGCTCAGATCCGTGAGGCTCAGCAACCAGCCAATCGGCGCATCGCCATCAACCGGGAACAGTGCCGCCCGTTCCAGGCGCAAGCTGCGCTCGCGAATATCGCGAAACTCCACCAAGGGCAGTGTGGATAACCGGTGATGCGCCCCATGCTCCAACCCGGGATAACCCAATTGCGCGAGATGCTCGAGCACATCCCCGCCCGCCAGGCCATGGCCGAACAGCTCACGGGCCTTGCGATTACCGAGCAGCAACTTGCCTTGAGGATCGCTGATCATGGTCGCCACGGGCAGGTATTCCAGGCCGTCGGCGATGAAGCGCCGGGTGTCGCGGGTTCGGCTCATGGCTTGTTCCAGGGCCATGATCTGCCCCTGCAAACGATCGCTGCCGGTGTATGAAGTACGACGACGTTCCGGAAAAACCTTGGGCTCCGCGTCCAGACGCGCCAGCTCCCAGCCGAAATAGGCCAGCACCACACTCAGGCGTCGCCAATTCCAAATCAAGTAGCCGAACATGATGCCCAGCACACTGGCCATGGGCGACCACCACCAACCCTGCGCGCCCAGTACGGCGCTGATCAGCAAGGCCAGGCTCATGCCGCCCACGGTTGTCCACAAGGCCAGGCGCGGGCGCAGCAGCAACAACCCCAATACGCCCCCCACCCGGCATACCGACAACAACGCAGCACCTGAATGGTCGCCCGTTGATTGGCTGCTCAATGACAGCAAGGCCGACAACGGCAACAGCAGCAGACTTATCCACAACCACTCCCGCACCAACTGGCGGAACCACCGCTGGACCTGGGTGGGCTCACGACTCTCACGGCGACGCTGGTTACTCATAGGCCTCCTGGCCGAACTCAAGAACTGGGGATCTCTTCACAGGTCTGTATCAAGCCCACGACTATAACGAACTCGATGGGTGGCGCGCTGCTGCCTTTCCCTGCGGGCGGCGAGCCGGTATTGTCGCAGCCAGCGACAGGTCAATGGATCAGCCCCTGGCGGCCTTTCATTCCCACCTGAAGATGTCCGTTATTTTCGAGATCAAGGAATCGCATTCCATGCGTGTCGCCATACTGGACGATGAACCGGCCGAGTTGCGCCGGGTAGAGCAGACCTTGCAACAAATCCCCGGCAGGAACGAGCCAGCCTGGACGCTGCACAGCTTTGAGCGAGGCGAAGACCTGTTGCGGCAATTGCGCCGGGAAACCTTCGACTTGTTGATCCTCGACTGGCAACTGCCCGACCTCAGCGGGCTCTCGCTACTGCGCTGGACCCGCGAACACATGGATTCGCCACCGGCCGCCATCATGCTGACCAGCCGCGACGGCGAACACGACATCGTCCAGGCCCTCAACGCCGGTGCCGACGACTACGTGAGCAAACCCTTCAGGCCCAACGAGCTCAAGGCCCGGGTCACCGCTGTGCTGCGCCGTCATAACCTGCAACGCGCGCCCGCCAGCGACGTGCTGGTGTTCAATGACCTGGCATTCGACGACGCCGAACTGACCATCACCCGCGCCGGCATTCCCATCAGCCTGACCGAACGGGAATACCGCCTGGCCCGGTGCCTGTTCGCCAACCTGGGCCGGCCGCTGTCCCGGGAATATTTCTACGAACGCTTCTGGACCCATGAGGAAATGACCTCGTCCCGCCCGCTCGACACCCACATCTACCGTCTGCGCAACAAGCTCGGGCTGACGGCGGATCGGGGTTGGCAGTTGCTGACGATTTATGGGTATGGGTATCGGTTGGAGAGTGTGGCAGCGGGGAGTGAGGCGTCTGTCGCAAGTTAAAAAAGGTCAGTTGGATACCTCTGTGGCGAGGGAGCTTGCTCCCGCTGGGCTGCGCAGCCGCCCCTTTTTTGTGCGTGCTCCGGCCTCAAGCGGGAGCAATCTCCCTCGCCGCAATGGATATCAGCTGACCGTCCGCACCAAGCCCCCAGCCTTTGCGATCCGGCGGCGCTGTATCAGCAATCCGGACACGACCACCAGCATGCTGAGCAGCCCCGTCGCCAGGATCTCCACACGGTGGGCTTCCTGGAACAGCATGATGGTCAAGGCCCCGACGATGAAGAGAATCACCGCGTAGGTCAGGCCAGGGAACAGCCACATGCTGAAGGCGATTTTTTCACCACGGGCTATACGTTGCTTGCGCATACGCAGCTGCGAAACCGCGATGACCAGGTACACCAGCAACGCAATGGCACCCGAACTGGCCAGCAGGAATTCAAAGACCGCCGCCGGTGCCACGTAGTTGGCAAACACCGCGAGGAAGGCCGCACCGGTCGACAGCATCACCGCCCAATAAGGTGTACCGCTCTTGTTAGTGCGCTGGGAAACGGCCGGCGCATCACCGCGCTTGCCTAACGAGAACATCATCCGGGAGGCCGTGTACAGCGCCGAATTCAAGCAACTGGTGACCGCCACCAACACCACGATATCGACGATCAGCTTGGCATTGGGAATGCCCATGCGTTCCAGCACCGTCTGGTAGGAGCCGACGCTGGCCAGGAGCGGGTCGTTCCAGGGCACCAGGGCCACGACGATGAAGATGGAGACGAGGTAGAACAAACCAATCCGCCAGATCACCGAGTTGGTCGCCTTGGAAATCTGCTGGCCTGGGTTCTTCGATTCGGCCGCGGCGATGGTCACGATCTCGGTGCCCATGAACGAAAACATGGTGGTCAGGATCGCCCCCAGCACCGCGCCCATACCGTTGGGCAGGAAGCCCTGGGTGTCGATCAGGTGCGAAACGCCGCTGACCTGGCTAGTGGGCAGCCAGCCGAATATTGCCATCACTCCCAGCCCGATGAAGCCGATGATTGCCAGCACCTTGACCAAGGCGAACCAGAATTCGAACTCGCCGTAATTCTTCACGCTGAACAGGTTGGTGACCGTCAACAGCAGGGTAATGACCAGCGTGAAGGCCCAGATTGCAATGTCCGGGAACCACGCATGAAGAATCGTTGCGGCAGCGTTGGCCTCCAGCGGAATCACCAGGACCCAGAACCACCAGTAAAGCCAGCCGATGGTGAAACCGGCCCAGTGCCCAATCGCTCGGTCCGCATACGTCGAGAAGGAGCCGGTGTCCGGCGAGGCTACTGCCATTTCGCCGAGCATCCGCATCACCAGCACCACCAAGGCACCTGCGGCAGCGTAGGCCAGCAGCACCGCGGGACCGGCCGCAGCGATCGCGTGACCGGAGCCGACGAACAGGCCGGCACCAATCACACCGGCGATGGAAAGCATCGTCACATGACGGGGCTTGAGCCCTTGCGTCAGATTATCGGAAGTTTGCGTACCACTCATTGAGACAACCCTTGGCATTTGGATTTATTCGTACCACCTCGATCCCATCGTTTCCTGTAAATTTAAAAAAACGATGTGTAAGTTATTAAACACGCAAGTTTTACGCCAGAAAACCTGAGGCCCCCGGTAACCGGGGCTCTTCACAGATTCCTAACCCATTGAGAATGAAGGCTTTATGCCAGGTTGTTACCCAGCTACCCTGTTTGTGACCGATGGGTCTTAAGGACGCGGACATTTTTCAAGCGTAAAAAAAAGCCAACGCATGTGCGTTGGCTTTTTGTTGGAGCGGAGCGCTGCAGAAGAATCAGAAATCCAGGTTGGATACCGCCAGCGCGTTGCTCTCGATGAAGTCACGACGAGGCTCGACCGCATCACCCATCAAGGTGTTGAAGATCTGGTCCGCGCCAATGGCGTCTTCGATGGTGACTTTCAGCATCCGGCGCGAGCCCGGGTCCATGGTGGTTTCCCACAGCTGATCCGGGTTCATCTCACCCAGACCTTTGTATCGTTGGATGGTGTGGCGCTTGGTGCTTTCGGCCATCAGCCATTCAAGGGCTTCCTTGAACTCGGTCACGGCTTTCTTGCGTTCGCCACGTTGGATGTAGGCACCTTCGTCCAGCAGCGTGCTCAGTTGCGCGCCGAGGGATACCACGGTCTTGTAGTCGTTGCTGCCGAAGAAGTCGCGGTTGAAGGTGACGTAGTTCGACAGGCCGTGGGAGATCAGTTCGACCTCCGGCAGCCAGACGTTACGCTCACGGTCTTCACGCAGGCTGGCTTTGTAGACCAGGCCGGATTTCTCGACAGTGCGCAGGCGTACTTCGTACTGGGCCAGCCAATCCTGCATTGCTGCGTGATCGGACAGTTGCTCCAGGCTCACGGCTGGCAGGTAGATGAAGTGCTCGGTCAGTTCCTGTGGGTACAGGCGCGACAGGCGCTTGAGGGTCTTCATCACCAGGCGGAAGTCGTTGACCAGGCGCTCAAGGGCTTCGCCGGAAATGCCTGGGGCATCTTCGTTCAGGTGCAGGCTCGCGTCTTCCAGGGCCGACTGCGTCATGTACTCTTCCATGGCGTCGTCGTCTTTGATGTATTGCTCTTGCTTGCCTTTCTTGACCTTATACAGCGGCGGCTGGGCGATGTAGATGTAGCCGCGCTCGATCAGCTCGGGCAACTGACGGAAGAAGAACGTCAGCAGCAGGGTACGGATGTGCGAACCGTCGACGTCAGCATCGGTCATGATGATGATGTTGTGATAGCGCAGCTTGTCGATGTTGTACTCTTCGCGGCCGATGCCACAGCCCAACGCGGTGATCAAGGTGCCGACTTCCTGGGAGGAAATCATCTTGTCGAAGCGCGCCTTCTCCACGTTGAGGATCTTGCCCTTGAGCGGCAGGATGGCCTGGGTGCGGCGGTTGCGGCCCTGCTTGGCGGAACCGCCAGCAGAGTCACCTTCCACGAGGTACAGTTCGGACAGGGCAGGGTCCTTTTCCTGGCAGTCAGCCAGTTTGCCCGGCAGGCCGGCGATGTCCAGCGCACCTTTACGGCGGGTCATCTCACGGGCCTTGCGCGCGGCTTCACGAGCACGGGCGGCGGCGATCATCTTGCCGACCACCAGCTTGGCTTCGTTCGGGTTCTCCAGCAGGAAGTCGGAGAAGTACTTGCCCATCTCCTGTTCAACTGCGGTCTTCACTTCGGAAGACACCAGCTTGTCCTTGGTCTGGGAACTGAACTTCGGATCCGGCACCTTCACCGAAATGATCGCGGTCAGGCCTTCACGGGCATCGTCACCGGTGGTGGCGACTTTATGCTTCTTCGCCAGGCCTTCCTGTTCGATGTAGTTGTTCAGGTTACGGGTCAGTGCCGAACGGAAGCCCACCAGGTGGGTACCGCCGTCACGCTGGGGAATGTTGTTGGTGAAGCACAACAGATTCTCGTTGAAGCTGTCGTTCCACTGCAGGGCGATTTCCACGCCGATGCCGTCTTCACGCTGGACGTTGAAGTGGAACACCTGGTTGACCGCAGTCTTGTTGGTGTTCAGGTATTCAACGAACGCACGCAGGCCACCTTCGTACTTGAACAGTTCTTCCTTGCCGCTGCGCTCGTCCTTGAGGACGATGCCGACACCGGAGTTGAGGAAGGACAGTTCACGAATCCGCTTGGCCAGGATGTCCCAGCTGAAGTGGATGTTCTTGAAGGTTTCGCTCGAGGCCTTGAAATGGATCTGGGTGCCCGTGGACTCGCTGTCGCCAACGATCGCCATCGGTGCCTGGGGCACGCCGTGGACATAGGTCTGTTCCCAGATCTTGCCGCTACGGCGAACCGTAAGAACAAGCTGTTCGGACAGTGCGTTCACTACCGATACACCTACGCCGTGCAGACCGCCGGAGACCTTGTAGGAGTTGTCGTCGAACTTACCGCCTGCGTGGAGGACGGTCATGATGACCTCGGCGGCGGAAACGCCTTCCTCTTTGTGCACGTCTACCGGGATGCCACGGCCGTTGTCGCGAACGGTGATGGACTCATCCGGGTGGATGATGATGCTGATGTCGTCGCAATGGCCGGCGAGGGCTTCGTCGATGGAGTTGTCGACCACCTCGAACACCATGTGGTGCAGACCGCTGCCATCGTCGGTGTCACCAATGTACATACCGGGACGTTTGCGTACGGCATCCAGGCCTTTCAGCACTTTAATGCTCGTTGAGTCGTACGTATTTTCTTCGCTCAATGCCTTCACTCCCGATGGTCGTGGGTCTGGGTGATACGGCCCTGTTCCACGTGGAACAGGGCGACTGGCGTTTCCGTCTGCCAGCCTTCCCTCAATAATTCGTGGTCTACACAGGTAATGAACACCTGGCAGCGTAAGTCTTCCAGCAAGCGGCACAGGGCGCGACGGTGGGCTTCGTCCAGCTCGGACGGCAAGTCATCCACCAGATAAATACACTGACCGCGACGGGCCTGGCTAACCAGATGCCCCTGGGCGATACGCAAGGCACACACCACCAACTTCTGCTGCCCCCGGGACAAGATGTCCGCGGCATTGTGTGCGCCCAATCTGAGGCGCAAGTCAGCGCGTTGTGGTCCAGCCTGGGTATGGCCCATCTGCTGGTCTCGTTGCAGCGAGCCAGCCAGCACGGTGCTCAGTTCCCGGTCCTTGTCCCAGCCTCGGTAATAGCTGAGCGTCAGGCCCTCAAGCTCAACCAGTTCGCTCAAGGTCTGCTCGAAGACCGGTTTCAAGGCTTTGATGTAAGCGCGGCGGTATTCATCGATTTCAGCGCTGGCCTGGCACAGTTCCCTGTCCCAAACCGCTTGCGAAACGGCGTCAAGTGTACCATGCCGCAGCCAAGAGTTTCGCTGGCGCAGCGCCTTCTGCAAGCGTTGCCACGTCGACATGAAACGCGGTTCCACGTGGAACACGCCCCAATCGAGAAACTGCCGGCGAATCTTCGGTGCGCCTTCCAGCAGACGGAAGCTGTCCGGGTTGATCAGCTGCAACGGCAGGATCTCGGCCAGCTGCGCCGCACTGCGAGCGTTCTGCCCATCGATGCGGATCTGAAACTCGCCTTGCCGATCTCGCGATATCCCCAGGGCGCTGTGGCCGCCTTCCGCCAGCTCCACCTGGCCAAACACCGTGCACGCCAACTGATCGTACTGGATGACCGGTAACAGGCGGGTGCTGCGAAACGAACGAGCAAGCCCGAGCAGGTGCACGGCTTCCAGGACGCTGGTTTTGCCGCTGCCGTTGGCGCCGTAAAGGATATTGATGCGGGGGGAAGGGGAGAAGGTCACCGGGTGCAGATTGCGCACCGCGGTGACCGAGACGCGACTTAAGGACATCTAGCTGATTCTGATTACAGACGCATCGGCATGACAACGTAAGCCGAGTCGTCGTTGTCGGACTCTTGCACCAGCGCACTGCTGTTGGAGTCGGACAGGATCAGACGCACTTGCTCGGTGGTCATCACGCCCAGTACGTCCAGCAGATAGCTGACGTTGAAGCCGATTTCCAGAGAGCCGCCGTTGTACTCAACGCCTACTTCTTCTTCCGCTTCTTCCTGCTCCGGGTTGTTCGCCTGGATCTTCAGCTGACCATTGGCCAGTTGCAGACGAATGCCGCGGTACTTCTCGTTGGACAAGATCGCGGTACGGCTGAAGGCTTCGCGCAGCGCTTGGCGATCGCCCAGCACCAGCTTGTCGCCGCCTTTTGGCAGCACACGTTCGTAGTCCGGGAACTTGCCGTCCACCAGTTTCGACGTGAAGGTGAACTCGCCCGTGGTGGCGCGGATGTGGTGCTGGCCCAGCACGATGCTGACATTGCCGTCCGGCTCGGTCAGCAGGCGGGCCAGCTCCAGGATACCTTTACGCGGCACGATCACCTGGTGGCGATCCGGCTGACCGATATCGGCCTGCATCGAGCACATCGCCAGGCGGTGCCCGTCGGTGGCAACAGCGCGGATAACGCCAGCCGACACTTCCAGCAGCATGCCGTTGAGGTAATAACGCACGTCCTGCTGGGCCATGGCGAAACTGGTGCGTTCGATCAAGCGACGCAGTTTGCTCTGGTCCAGGCTGCAAGTCAGCGAACCCGGGCCTTCTTCAACGGTCGGGAAATCGTTGGCTGGCAGTGTGGACAAGGTGAAGCGGCTGCGACCGGCCTTGACCACGAGCTTCTGCTCATCGACCTTGATGTCGATCAGCGCGTCGTTGGGCAGGCTCTTGCAGATGTCCATCAGCTTGCGCGCCGGCACGGTGATGGAACCCGGATCCGCCGGTTCCTCAAGTTGCACACGACCGACCAGCTCGACTTCCAGGTCGGTACCGGTCAGCGACAATTGCTGGCCTTCGACAACCAGCAGCACGTTGGAAAGTACCGGCAAGGTCTGGCGGCGTTCGACGACGCCTGCGACCAGTTGCAGGGGTTTCAACAGGGCTTCGCGTTGAATGGTGAAATGCATGGTCTAGTCCCTTGCCTTAAAAGCTGCGCTGGTGGTCATCAAGTGGTCAGTGTACGCAGCAGGTTCTTGTAGTCCTCGCGGATGTCCGCGTCGGATTCCTTAAGTTCGTTGATCTTGCGGCAGGCGTGCAACACGGTGGTGTGGTCGCGTCCGCCAAACACATCGCCGATTTCCGGCAGGCTGTGGTTGGGCAGTTCCTTGGACAGGGCCATGGCCACCTGGCGTGGACGTGCCACCGAACGCGAACGGCGTTTGGACAGCAGGTCGGAGATCTTGAGTTTGTAGTATTCGTCAACCGTTCGCTGAATGTTATCCACAGAAACCAATTTGTCCTGGAGCGCTAGCAGGTCCTTCAAGGATTCGCGAATCAGCTCGATGGTGATATCGCGGCCCATGAAGTGCGAGTGAGCGATCACCCGCTTGAGGGCACCTTCGAGTTCACGCACGTTCGAGCGAATACGCTGGGCAATGAAGAAGGCGGCGTCATGAGGCAGCTCGACCTTGGCCTGGTCGGCTTTCTTCATCAGGATCGCGACCCGGGTTTCCAGTTCCGGCGGCTCGACGGCCACCGTCAGGCCCCAGCCGAAACGCGACTTGAGGCGTTCCTCGAGGCCCTCGATCTCTTTCGGGTAGCGGTCACTGGTGAGAATGACCTGCTGCCCGCCTTCAAGCAATGCGTTGAAGGTGTGGAAAAACTCCTCCTGGGAACGTTCCTTGCGGGCGAAGAACTGAATGTCATCGATCAGCAAGGCATCCACCGAACGGTAGAAACGCTTGAATTCATTGATGGCGTTCAGTTGCAGCGCCTTGACCATGTCGGCCACGAAACGCTCGGAATGCAGGTACACGACCTTGGCATTCGGGTTCTTCTTTAATAAGTGGTTGCCCACGGCGTGCATCAAGTGGGTCTTACCCAAGCCTACGCCGCCATACAGGAAGAGCGGGTTGTAGCCGTGCTTGGGGTTATCCGCCACCTGCCAGGCCGCCGCGCGGGCCAGCTGGTTGGATTTACCTTCGACGAAGTTCTCGAAGGTAAAGGTCCGGTTCAGGTAGCTGGTGTGCTTGAGCGCGCCTTCGACCTGGACGGTGCGCTGTTCGGCCCGCACCGGTGCCTGCTGGGAGCTGGCGCCGGCCATAGGGTCGAAGCTGTCCCGGGAAGGCTCTTCGCTGACTTCGGCAACCTTTTGTGTATTGCGCTTGCTCGAGGCAGGCGCGGGCGCCGGGGCGGCATGGTTGTTGACCGGTGCCGGCGCAGCCTGCTGGGCCTGTGACGCGGCGGCAGCCAGCGGCGCATTGGGCGCGGCGCGGGGTGCCGAGCTGCGTTTGCTGCCTATTAATAAGGACAACGCAGGCGCCATGCCATTGCCATGCTCGTCGAGCAGTTCCATGACCCGGCCCAGGTACTTTTCGTTGACCCAGTCGAGAACGAAACGGTTCGGTGCATAGACACGCAACTCGTCGCCTTCGGCTTCGACCTGTAGTGGACGGATCCAAGTGTTGAATTGTTGGGCAGGCAGCTCATCGCGCAAAAGCTCCACGCACTGCTGCCAAAGTTCCACTGACACGGATATCCCCTAAGTTGAAAGCCGGTGAGGCAAAAACAAGCGGCCATTGTAGCGAGCAGACGTGCACTTATCCACACGCAGCTTGCTCATCGGCCATGATTTATCAGTACGTTAACCGAGAGAAAGACGACCAGCGGTCGGTGGATAAGCTCTGTGGATAACCGCGCCTGAGGTCGTTGCACAACTGGGGGCGAAACTCGGTGGATAACCGCCCTGTGGATAACCAGGCATTTCACCCACAGCTTATCCGACAGCGCAGCACAGGCTGGCCACTGCTTTCCCGTGTAGTTGTCATTCTCTGTACATGGCGGATTACAAGGCCTTGGCATGGTTATCCACAGACAAGTGGCGGCCTAGCTTTTATAAGCTTTACAGAAAAGCTTTAAATAATTCCCTTCTTTATATCTATATCTAGCGCTCGGTGATGAATCCGCGAAAAACGCCTGGATATCTATTTAAAGGAAACGCTGGTTGGAAATTGACCTAGAGGCTTGCTTTCTCTAGAATCCCCGGTCTCTTAAAACGGGGGCCATTCCGGCCCGTTGTGGACGAACCAGGTAACACGACAATGAAACGTACTTTCCAACCAAGCACTATCAAACGCGCTCGTACCCACGGTTTCCGTGCTCGCATGGCTACCAAGAACGGTCGTGCCGTCCTGTCGCGTCGTCGCGCCAAAGGTCGTGCGCGTCTGGCAGTTTGATAATCCGGCACTGGAGGTGAGTCAGGACTTCAGTCGGGAAAAGCGTCTGCTTACCCCCCGGCATTTCAAGGCAGTCTTTGACTCCCCTACCGGCAAGGTTCCGGGGAAAAATCTCCTGCTCCTTGCGCGCAGTAACGATCTCGATCACCCCCGACTAGGGCTGGTCATCGGGAAAAAGAGCGTCAAGCTCTCCGTTCAGCGCAATCGCCTCAAACGTCTGATGCGCGAATCGTTTCGCCTGAACCAGGATTCACTGGTCGGATGGGACATCGTTATCGTCGCGCGCAAAGGTTTGGGTGACGTAGAAAACCCCGAATTGATTCAGCATTTCGGCAAGCTCTGGAAGCGTCTGGCGCGCAACAAGCCAGTACCAGCAGTCAACACCGAAACTGTAGGGGTAGACAGTCCCGATGCGTAAACTGGCACTCGTTCCGATCCAGTTTTATCGCTATGCCATTAGTCCTTTGATGGCCAGTCACTGTCGTTTCTACCCCAGTTGTTCCTGCTACGCGTACGAAGCCATAGAAAATCATGGCCTCCTGCGCGGTGGCTGGCTGACCTTTCGTCGTTTAGGTCGCTGTCATCCGTGGAATCCCGGCGGTTATGACCCGGTTCCGCCTATCCCTACCTCCCGTTCTTCTTCGATGGCCGAGTAATCATGGATATCAAACGCACGATCCTGATCGTCGCCCTGGCAATCGTGTCCTACGTCATGGTCCTTAAATGGAACCAGGACTATGGCCAGGCTGCCCTGCCGACTCAGAATGTTGCAGCCAGCAATACCGCACCGAGCCTGCCGGATGCTCCAGTTGGCAACAACGCTGCCAGCAATGACGACATCCCACGCGCGGCAAGCGATACCAGCGCTCCTGCCGAAGCCCCGGTGGCCGTAAGCAAAGATCTCATCCAGATCAAGACGGACGTGCTCGAGCTGGCAATCGATCCACAAGGTGGTGACGTCGCCCAGCTGAAGCTGCCGCTGTACCCACGTCGCCAGGATCATCCGGAAATCCCGTTCCAGTTGTTCGACAACGGTAACGAGCGCACCTATCTGGCCCAAAGTGGCCTGATCGGTACCAACGGTCCGGATTCGAACCCGGCCGGTCGCCCGATCTACTCTGCCGAGAAGAAGACTTATCAACTGGCTGATGGCCAGGACCAACTGGTCGTGGACCTGAAGTTCAGCAAGGATGGCGTCAACTACACCAAGCGTTTCACTGTGAAACGTGGCATGTACGACGTAACCGTCTCTTACCTGATCGACAACCAGAGCGCCCAGCCTTGGTCCGGTGCGATGTTCGCGCAACTCAAGCGTGACGCCAGCGACGATCCTTCTTCCAGCACCGCCACCGGCACCGCGACTTACCTGGGCGCAGCCCTGTGGACAAGTTCGGAACCGTACAAAAAAGTGTCCATGAAGGACATGGACAAGGCTCAGCTGAAGGAAACCGTCCAAGGTGGCTGGGTTGCCTGGCTGCAGCACTATTTTGTAACAGCCTGGATCCCGCAGAAAGGCGACAGCAACGTCGTCCAGACGCGTAAAGACAGCAAAGGCAACTTCATCATCGGTTACACCGGCCCGACATTGTCTGCCGCGCCCGGTGCAAAAGCCGAAACCAGTGCCGTCCTGTACGCCGGTCCAAAAAGCCAGGCCGTGCTGAAAGAGTTGTCCCCAGGCCTGGAACTGACCGTTGACTATGGCTTCCTGTGGTTCATTGCCCAGCCTATCTTCTGGCTGCTGCAACATATCCACAGCCTTGTCGGCAACTGGGGTTGGTCGATCATTTTCCTGACCATGCTGATCAAGGGGATCTTCTTCCCGTTGTCGGCCGCCAGCTACAAGTCGATGGCGCGCATGCGTGCAGTGGCACCGAAACTGGCCGCCCTGAAAGAACAACATGGCGATGACCGGCAGAAAATGTCCCAGGCCATGATGGAGCTGTACAAGAAAGAGAAGATCAACCCGCTGGGTGGTTGCTTGCCGATTCTTGTCCAGATGCCCGTGTTCCTTGCACTTTACTGGGTTCTGCTGGAAAGCGTGGAGATGCGCCAGGCGCCGTTCATGCTGTGGATTACCGACCTGTCGATCAAGGATCCGTTCTTCATCCTGCCGATCATCATGGGCGCGACCATGTTCATCCAGCAGCAGCTGAACCCAACGCCTCCGGATCCGATGCAGGCGAAGGTCATGAAAATGATGCCAATCATCTTCACCTTCTTCTTCCTGTGGTTCCCGGCGGGTCTTGTGCTGTACTGGGTTGTGAACAACGTGTTGTCCATCACTCAGCAGTGGTACATCACGCGTAAGATCGAAGCGGCGACGAAAAAAGCCGAGGCGTAACTTGCTCTGTGGATAACCACACAAAACGCCCCCTAGTGGGGCGTTTTGCTATCTGCCACTTTTGTCTGGATACCGGTTTATGAGCGCACCGCGTGAAACCATCGCTGCCGTCGCCACCGCCCAAGGTCGCGGTGGTGTCGGCATCGTCCGTATTTCCGGGCCGTTGGCCAGTGTCGCGGCCAAGGCCATCAGCGGCCGTGAGCTCAAGCCGCGGTTCGCCCATTACGGCCCGTTTTTCAGTGATGACCAACAGGTGCTCGACGAAGGACTGGCCTTGTATTTCCCGGGGCCGAATTCGTTCACGGGCGAAGACGTGTTGGAACTGCAAGGGCATGGCGGCCCTATCGTGCTGGACATGCTGCTCAAGCGTTGCCTTGAACTGGGCTGCCGCCTGGCCCGGCCGGGGGAATTCAGTGAACGCGCCTTTCTCAACGACAAGCTCGACCTGGCCCAGGCCGAGGCGATTGCCGATTAGATCGAAGCCAGTTCCGCACAGGCCGCCCGCAACGCCTTGCGTTCCTTACAGGGGGCGTTTTCCCAGCGTGTGCATAACCTCACCGAACAATTGATCGGCCTGCGGATCTACGTCGAAGCCGCCATCGACTTTCCGGAGGAGGAAATCGACTTCCTCGCCGATGGCCACGTGCTGAGCATGCTCGATAAGGTGCGCGATGAGTTATCCACAGTACTGCGCGAAGCCGGGCAGGGTGCCTTGTTGCGCGATGGCATGACCGTGGTGATCGCTGGACGACCGAATGCCGGCAAATCCAGCCTGTTGAATGCCCTGGCCGGTCGCGAGGCGGCTATTGTCACCGAGATCGCCGGCACCACCCGGGACATCCTCCGTGAACATATCCACATCGACGGCATGCCGCTGCACGTGGTGGATACCGCCGGTTTGCGCGACACCGAGGACCAGGTGGAAAAAATCGGCGTTGAACGGGCACTCAAGGCCATTGGCGAAGCCGATCGGGTATTGCTGGTGGTGGATGCCACCGCACCGGAAGCGGACGATCCCTTTGCCTTGTGGCCGGAGTTCCTGGAGGTGCGCCCGGATCCGGCGAAAGTCACCCTGATTCGCAACAAAGCCGATTTGACCGGGGAAGCGATTGCCCTCGACGTCAGTGATGACGGGCACGTGACCATCAGCCTGAGCGCGAAGTCTGCAGGTGAAGGCCTGGAGCTGCTGCGCGAGCATCTCAAGGCCTGCATGGGCTATGAACAGACCTCGGAAAGCAGCTTCAGCGCTCGCCGGCGGCACCTTGAAGCGTTGCGCCATGCCAGCGCGGCCCTCGAACACGGTCGCGCGCAGCTGACCTTGGCAGGGGCAGGGGAGTTGTTGGCTGAAGATTTGCGCCAGGCGCAACAGTCCCTGGGGGAAATTACCGGCGCCTTCAGCTCCGATGACTTGCTGGGACGAATCTTTTCCAGCTTCTGCATCGGTAAATAACCCTACCGGACTGACGACGAACCCGTGGCGAGGGAGCTTGCTCCCGCTGGGTCGCGAAGCGGCCCCAAAAGCTGTCGAATGCGGATTATCTGATACACCGCACCCGCCGGTTTACGACTGCTTCGCAGGCGAGCGGGAGCAAGCTCCCTCGCCACAGGCCTATCGAGCGCAACACAAAC
This sequence comes from Pseudomonas sp. CG7, assembly GCF_023701885.1. Lineage (NCBI taxonomy): Bacteria > Pseudomonadati > Pseudomonadota > Gammaproteobacteria > Pseudomonadales > Pseudomonadaceae > Pseudomonas > Pseudomonas sp. CG7. The sequence continues at coordinate 117,748 of NZ_JABAEE010000002.1, forward strand.
CCGCTACCTCCTCTCTTTTTTTGAACGGATTGCCCTTAATGGCGGCTTGCCTGTGGGCGCTTCGGCGACCCCTTGTCGGCTGTTTTCTGTGGATTAAGCCCTGTGAATAACTGCCATTGAGGTCGGTTGATAAACCGCCTTCAAAACTGAAGATAACCGCCTCTGTGGATAACCACCTCATTCATCCACAGGCTTACACCGGTTATCCAAGCCCCTCAGTGGCACATGACCACAGGGTTTTGAATCTCTGTACACATTGAAAATAAAGGCCTATAGGACGTTATCCACAGATATTGGACTCAGTAAGAATAAACATAAAAACAAAGATTTTATAAATTTCTTTCTTTTTTATTTTTTTAACCGCGAGTTCTCCACAGCTGGTTAAATTTTGTGCAAAGGGTTCTTTAGAAAGGGCGAAGTCCCTATACTTGCCGACCTGGTTCGAAAAACGCCCAGGGCCAGACTCAAAACCTAATTCCGAATTACCTGAATAAAGCAGGCACGAGGTGCGTGGTGGATTTCCCTTCCCGTTTTGAAGTGATCGTCATCGGCGGCGGTCATGCCGGTACCGAGGCAGCACTTGCATCAGCGCGCATGGGGGCAAAAACCCTGTTGCTGACGCATAACGTGGAAACCCTCGGCGCCATGAGCTGCAACCCTGCCATTGGCGGGATCGGCAAAAGCCACCTGGTCAAGGAGATCGATGCCCTTGGGGGCGCGATGGCCATGGCCACCGATAAGGGTGGTATCCAGTTTCGCGTATTGAACAGCCGCAAAGGCCCGGCCGTGCGCGCCACTCGCGCCCAGGCCGACCGAGTCCTCTACAAGGCCGCTGTCCGCGAAATCCTGGAAAACCAGCCGAACCTGTGGATATTTCAACAAGCGGCCGATGACCTGATCGTCGAGCAGGACCGGGTACGTGGTGTCGTCACACAGATGGGCCTGCGTTTCTTCGCCGATTGCGTGGTGTTGACCACCGGGACCTTCCTCGGCGGACTTATCCACATCGGTTTGCAGAATTTTTCCGGCGGTCGCGCCGGTGATCCGCCATCGATCGCTCTGGCTCACCGTCTGCGTGAGTTGCCATTGCGTGTCGGGCGCCTGAAAACCGGTACGCCACCTCGCATCGATGGCAAGTCCGTGGATTTCTCGGTGATGACCGAGCAGCCTGGCGATACGCCGATCCCGGTGATGTCGTTCATGGGCAACAAGGAACAGCATCCACGGCAAGTCAGTTGCTGGATCACCCATACCAACGCCCGCACCCACGAAATCATCGCGGCGAACCTCGATCGATCGCCGATGTACTCCGCTGCCGGTGAAATCGAAGGTGTCGGCCCGCGCTATTGCCCGTCGATCGAAGACAAGATCCATCGCTTTGCCGACAAGGAAAGCCATCAGGTGTTCATCGAACCGGAAGGCTTGACCACCCATGAGCTGTATCCGAACGGGATATCCACAAGCCTGCCGTTCGACGTGCAGTTGCAGATCGTGCAATCGATCCGTGGCATGGAGAACGCGCACATCGTGCGTCCGGGTTATGCGATCGAGTACGACTACTTCGATCCGCGCGACCTGAAGTACAGCCTGGAAACCAAAGTTATCGGCGGTTTGTTCTTTGCCGGGCAGATCAACGGCACCACCGGTTACGAAGAAGCGGGGGCCCAGGGTTTGCTCGCCGGCGCCAACGCCGCACTGCTCGCCAAGGGCAAAGAAGCCTGGTGCCCGCGCCGCGATGAGGCGTACATCGGTGTGCTGGTGGACGACCTGATTACCTTGGGTACCCAGGAACCGTATCGGATGTTCACCTCCCGCGCGGAATATCGCCTGATCCTGCGGGAAGACAACGCCGACCTGCGCCTGACCGAGAAAGGTCGCGAACTGGGGTTGGTGGATGACGCGCGCTGGGCCGCGTTCTGCCAGAAACGCGAAAGTATCGAGCTGGAAGAGCAGCGCCTGAAAAGCACCTGGGTGCGTCCCGGTACCGAGCAGGGCGATGCCATCGCGGCGAAATTCGGCACGCCGCTGACCCACGAATACAATTTGCTCAATCTCTTGAGCCGCCCGGAAATCGATTACGCCGGGCTGGTGGAAGTGACCGGCCAGGGCGCGGAAGATCCACAGGTCGCCGAGCAGGTCGAGATCAAGACCAAATACGCCGGTTACATCGACCTCCAGCAGGACGAAATCGCCCGTCTGCGCGCCAGTGAAGACACCAGGCTTCCTGTGGATATCGATTACACCGGCATTTCCGGGTTGTCGAAAGAAATTCGGGGCAAGCTCGGTGCGTCCCGTCCAGAGACCCTGGGCCAGGCTTCGCGCATTCCCGGCGTCACGCCGGCGGCGATTTCGCTGTTGATGATTCATTTGAAAAAACGCGGCGCGGGCCGCCAGTTGGAGCAAAGCGCTTGAGTTCGATGGGCACCTCGCAACACGCTGAAGAGTTATCCACAGGTGCCCGTCAGCTCGGTATCAGCCTGACCGAGGCCCAGCACGCCCAATTGCTGGGCTATCTGGCGCTGTTGATCAAGTGGAACAAGGCCTACAACCTGACCGCCGTGCGCGATCCGGATGAAATGGTCTCGCGGCATCTGCTCGACAGTCTCAGTGTCATGGCCTTCATCGAAAACGGTCGCTGGCTGGATGTTGGCAGCGGCGGTGGCATGCCGGGGATCCCGCTGGCCATCCTGTTTCCCGACTCGCAAGTGACCTGTTTGGACAGCAATGGCAAGAAAACCCGCTTCCTGACCCAGGTCAAACTCGAACTCAAACTGGATAACCTGCAAGTTATCCACAGCCGCGTCGAAGCGTTCCAGCCTGCCGAGCCGTTCAACGGGATCATCTCCCGGGCGTTCAGCAGCATGGAGAACTTCAGCAACTGGACTCGCCACCTGGGCGATACCAATACGCGCTGGCTGGCAATGAAGGGCGTTCATCCGGCCGATGAGCTGGTAGCATTGCCGGCAGACTTCCACCTCGATAGCGAACACGCCTTGGCCGTACCCGGTTGCCAAGGCCAACGCCATCTGCTGATACTGCGCCGCACGGCATGATTGGGAACACAAGCAAGAATGGCTAAGGTATTCGCGATAGCGAACCAGAAAGGTGGTGTGGGCAAGACCACCACCTGCATCAACCTCGCAGCATCCCTGGTCGCGACCAAGCGCCGGGTGCTGTTGATCGATCTCGATCCACAGGGCAACGCCACCATGGGCAGCGGTGTGGATAAGCATGGCCTGGAAAACTCCATCTACGACGTCCTGATCGGCGAATGCGATCTGGGCCAGGCCATGCACTTCTCGGAACACGGCGGTTATCAACTGCTGCCGGCCAACCGTGACCTGACGGCAGCCGAAGTGGTGCTGCTGGAAATGCAGATGAAGGAAAGCCGCCTGCGCAGCGCCTTGGCACCGATCCGGGAAAACTACGACTACATCCTGATCGATTGCCCGCCGTCGCTGTCGATGCTGACCCTCAACGCCCTGGTGGCCGCCGATGGGGTCATTATCCCCATGCAGTGCGAGTACTTCGCCCTGGAAGGGCTGAGCGACCTTGTGGATAACATCAAGCGCATCGCCGAACTGCTGAACCCGGAACTGAAGGTCGAAGGCCTGTTGCGGACCATGTACGACCCGCGCCTTAGCCTGATGAACGACGTTTCGGCCCAGCTCAAGGAACATTTCGGCGAGCAGCTCTACGACACCGTCATTCCGCGAAACATCCGTCTGGCCGAAGCCCCTAGCTACGGCATGCCGGCCCTGGCCTACGACAAACAATCCCGTGGTGCGCTGGCTTACCTGGCCCTGGCGGGCGAGATGGTTCGCCGTCAGCGCCGCAACCCACGCACCGCTGCAGCCCAGCCAACTTAAGGAAACCCCATGGCCGTCAAGAAACGAGGTCTCGGACGTGGACTGGATGCACTGCTCAGCGGTCCGACTGTCAGCTCGCTGGAAGAACAGGCCGTGCAGGCCGACCAGCGCGAGTTGCAGCACCTGCCCCTGGACCTGATCCAGCGCGGCAAATACCAGCCGCGCCGGGACATGGACCCGCAGGCGCTGGAAGAACTGGCCCAGTCGATCAAGAGCCAGGGCGTGATGCAGCCGATCGTGGTCCGGCCGATCGCCAATGGCCGCTTCGAGATCATCGCCGGAGAACGTCGCTGGCGCGCCAGCCAGCAGGCCGGCCAGGAAACCATCCCGGCAATGGTCCGCGACGTCCCGGATGAAACGGCCATCGCCATGGCGTTGATCGAGAACATCCAGCGCGAAGACCTCAACCCGATCGAGGAAGCCGTGGCCCTGCAGCGCTTGCAGCAGGAATTCCAGCTGACCCAGCAACAAGTTGCCGAGGCGGTGGGCAAATCCCGCGTGACCGTGGCCAACCTGTTGCGCTTGATTGCGTTGCCGGAAGTCATCAAGACCATGCTGTCCCATGGCGACCTGGAAATGGGTCATGCCCGGGCATTGCTCGGTTTGCCGGAAAATCAACAGGTTGAAGGGGCGCGACATGTTGTCGCACGCGGCCTTACCGTGCGCCAGACCGAGGCACTGGTTCGTCAATGGTTGAGCGGTAAACCCGCCCCTGTCGAAGCGCCAAAACCTGATCCGGATATCGCCCGTCTTGAACAGCGCCTGGCCGAGCGCCTGGGCTCTGCGGTGCAGATTCGCCACGGAAAGAAGGGCAAAGGGCAATTGGTGATTGGCTATAACTCTCTCGATGAGCTGCAAGGTGTTCTTGCGCACATTCGCTGAAACAATTGCTCTTGTAGCGCGCAGTCGGAAATCACTACCTGAAGGTTGAATAGGGGCAGAACCGCCCCTATACTCTGCGCGCATTTTGTCGGCACAAATTATGCCAAGTTATTGAATTATGGCGGCCGACTATTGGAGAGCAAAAGCGATGGAAACCCGCACGCCAAACCGCTTGCCGTTCCATCGTCTGGCAGTTTTCCCGGTTCTGATGGCTCAATTTACCGTCGTACTGATCGCCACATTGGCGCTCTGGCAATGGAAAGGAGTCGTCGCCGGATACTCAGGGCTTTGCGGAGGCCTGATAGCCTTGCTTCCCAATATTTACTTTGCTCACAGGGCCTTTCGGTTTTCCGGCGCCCGAGCAGCCCAGGCTATCGTCCGGTCTTTTTATGCCGGCGAGGCGGGGAAACTGATTTTGACGGCAGTGCTGTTTGCATTGACGTTCGCAGGTGTGAAGCCATTGGCGCCGCTGGCTGTATTCGGCGTCTTCGTGCTGACCCAACTGGTCAGCTGGTTCGCTCCCCTGCTAATGAGAACAAGACTTTCGAGACCTTAGGGCGTTTGAGGCAACCATGGCAGAGACAACCGCTTCGGGCTATATCCAGCACCACTTGCAGAACCTGACTTTCGGTCAGCTACCCAACGGCGGCTGGGGCTTCGCCCATACCGCAGCAGAAGCCAAGGAAATGGGCTTCTGGGCTTTCCACGTCGATACCCTCGGCTGGTCGGTCGCACTGGGCCTGATCTTCGTTCTTCTTTTCCGCATGGCGGCCAAGAAGGCGACTTCCGGTCAGCCAGGTGCACTGCAGAACTTCGTTGAAGTACTGGTCGAATTCGTCGATGGCAGCGTGAAAGACAGCTTCCATGGGCGCAGCCCGGTGATTGCACCGCTGGCACTGACCATCTTCGTCTGGGTGTTCCTGATGAACGCCATCGACCTGGTACCGGTCGACTGGATTCCTCAGCTGGCCATCCTGATCTCCGGCGATGCACACATCCCATTCCGCGCCGTGTCGACCACCGACCCGAACGCGACCCTGGGCATGGCGTTCTCGGTTTTCGCACTGATCATTTTCTATAGCATCAAGGTCAAGGGCATCGGCGGCTTCATCGGCGAACTGACCCTGCATCCGTTCGGCAGCAAGAACATCCTCGTTCAAGCCCTGCTGATCCCGGTGAACTTCCTGTTGGAATTCGTGACCCTGATCGCCAAACCAATTTCTCTGGCACTGCGTCTGTTCGGCAACATGTATGCCGGCGAACTGGTGTTCATCCTGATCGCTGTGATGTTCGGCAGCGGCCTGCTGTGGCTCAGCGGCCTGGGTGTAGTCCTGCAATGGGCGTGGGCTGTGTTCCACATCCTGATCATCACCCTGCAGGCGTTCATCTTCATGATGCTGACCATCGTCTACCTGTCGATGGCGCACGAAGAAAACCATTAAGGCCAGTCTCGACTAGTCTGATGTCCTTCCCGGTCAAACGGGAAGGAGCCCGAACCGGGCTGAGAAACGATTTGTTTTACCGCTTTAATCTAAAAAACCTAAACCATACGACGTAAAAGTCGGGAGGAAAGATGGAAACTGTAGTTGGTCTAACCGCTATCGCTGTTGCACTGTTGATCGGCCTGGGCGCACTGGGTACCGCAATTGGTTTCGGCCTGTTGGGCGGCAAGTTCCTGGAAGGCGCAGCGCGTCAGCCAGAAATGGTTCCAATGCTGCAAGTCAAAATGTTCATCGTGGCCGGTCTGCTCGACGCCGTGACCATGATCGGTGTTGGTATCGCGCTGTTCTTCACCTTTGCGAACCCGTTCGTTGGTCAAATCGCTGGCTAATTACTCGGATGTCTCGAGTAGATTGGTGTGATGGACAACGTAACTGCGAGGTGTTGGCGTGAACATTAATGCGACCCTGATTGGCCAGTCCGTTGCGTTCCTGATTTTTGTACTGTTCTGCATGAAGTTCGTATGGCCTCCGGTCATTGCGGCATTGCACGAACGTCAAAAGAAGATCGCTGATGGTCTGGACGCTGCCAGCCGTGCAGCTCGCGACCTGGAGTTGGCCCATGAGAAAGTGGGTCAGCAACTGCGCGAAGCGAAAGCTCAGGCAGCTGAAATCATCGAGCAAGCCAAGAAACGCGGTACCCAGATTGTCGACGAAGCCCGTGAACAGGCTCGCGTCGAAGCTGACCGTGTGAAGGCTCAGGGTCAAGCCGAGATCGAACAGGAACTCAACAGTGTCAAAGACGCGCTGCGTGCCCAAGTGGGTGCCCTGGCCGTTGGCGGTGCTTCGAAGATCCTGCGTGCCACAATCGATCAAAACGCGCACGCAGAGCTGGTTAACCAACTGGCTGCTGAAATCTAAGCGAGGGCGATCATGGCAGAACTGACCACGTTGGCCCGACCTTACGCTAAGGCGGCCTTCGAGCACGCTCAGGCCCACCAGCAACTGGCCAATTGGTCAGCCATGCTCGGCCTGGCTGCAGCGGTGTCGCAAGACGACACCATGCAGCGCGTGCTCAAGGCCCCGCGACTGACGAGCGCAGAAAAGGCCGCCACGTTCATTGACGTGTGCGGCGACAAGTTCGATGCCAAGGCACAGAATTTCATTCACGTCGTTGCCGAAAATGACCGTCTCCTGCTTCTGCCGGAGATCGCCACTCTTTTCGACCTGTACAAGGCCGAGCAAGAGAAGTCGGTAGACGTGGAAGTGACCAGTGCTTTCGCATTGAACCAAGAACAGCAAGACAAACTCGCCAAGGTTCTCAGTGCACGACTCAACCGGGAAGTGCGCCTGCAAGTCGAGGAAGACAAGTCCCTGATAGGGGGCGTTGTAATCCGCGCCGGCGACCTGGTTATCGATGGCTCGATTCGCGGCAAAATCGCGAAACTTGCCGAAGCATTGAAATCTTGAGTTTGAAGGGGCAGCAGAGCAATGCAGCAACTCAATCCTTCCGAAATAAGTGAAATTATCAAGGGCCGCATCGACAAGCTCGATGTGACCTCCCAAGCCCGTAACGAAGGCACTGTCGTCAGCGTATCTGACGGTATCGTGCGGATTCACGGTCTGGCCGACGTCATGTACGGCGAGATGATCGAGTTTCCGGGCGGCGTCTACGGTATGGCCCTCAACCTGGAGCAAGACTCCGTAGGTGCCGTTGTACTGGGTTCCTACCAGTCGCTGGCCGAAGGCATGAGCGCCAAGTGCACCGGCCGCATCCTCGAAGTTCCGGTTGGTAAGGAACTGCTGGGTCGCGTCGTCGACGCACTGGGCAACCCTGTTGACGGCAAAGGTCCGCTGAACAACACCGAGACCGACGCGGTCGAGAAAGTTGCTCCTGGCGTGATCTGGCGTAAGTCGGTAGACCAGCCTGTACAGACTGGCTACAAGGCTGTCGATGCCATGATCCCTGTCGGCCGTGGCCAGCGTGAGCTGATCATCGGTGACCGTCAGATCGGTAAGACCGCTCTGGCGATCGACGCGATCATCAACCAGAAGAACAGCGGCATTTTCTGCGTCTACGTAGCCATTGGTCAGAAGCAATCGACCATCGCCAACGTGGTTCGCAAGCTGGAAGAAAACGGCGCCCTGGCCAACACCATCATCGTGGCGGCCAGCGCATCGGAATCTCCTGCGCTGCAGTTCCTGGCACCGTACTCCGGTTGCACCATGGGCGAATACTTCCGCGACCGCGGTGAAGACGCGCTGATCGTTTATGACGATCTGTCCAAGCAGGCAGTGGCTTACCGCCAGATCTCCCTGCTGCTGCGCCGTCCACCAGGCCGTGAAGCCTACCCAGGCGACGTGTTCTATCTCCACTCCCGTCTCCTGGAGCGCGCATCCCGCGTTTCGGAAGAGTACGTAGAGAAGTTCACCAACGGCGCAGTGACCGGCAAGACCGGCTCCCTGACCGCTCTGCCGATCATCGAAACCCAGGCTGGCGACGTTTCCGCGTTCGTTCCGACCAACGTGATTTCCATCACCGACGGTCAGATCTTCCTGGAATCGGCCATGTTCAACTCCGGGATCCGTCCTGCTGTGAACGCCGGTGTTTCGGTATCCCGTGTGGGTGGTGCCGCTCAGACCAAGATCATCAAGAAGCTGTCCGGTGGTATCCGTACCGCCCTGGCCCAGTATCGTGAACTGGCGGCATTCGCCCAGTTCGCTTCTGACCTGGACGAAGCGACCCGTAAGCAACTTGAGCATGGTCAGCGCGTTACCGAGCTGATGAAGCAGAAGCAATACGCACCAATGTCGATCGCTGACATGGCGCTGTCGCTGTATGCCGCTGAGCGTGGGTTCCTGACTGACGTTGAAATCGCCAAGGTCGGCAGCTTTGAACAAGCGCTGATTGCTTACTTCAACCGCGATCACGCCGACTTGTTGGCCAAGATCAACGTGAAGGGTGACTTCAATGACGAAATCGACGCTGGCATGAAAGCCGGTATCGAGAAGTTCAAGGCCACCCAAACCTGGTAAGCCGCAGCGGGAGTCGCAAGGCTCCCGCTTGCTAACCTGATAGGTGTTACATGGCAGGCGCAAAAGAGATTCGCAGTAAGATTGCGAGCATCAAAAGCACGCAAAAAATTACCAGCGCCATGGAAAAAGTGGCGGTCAGCAAAATGCGCAAGGCTCAAATGCGCATGGCTGCTAGCCGCCCTTATGCGGAGCGCATCCGCCAGGTTATTGGTCATCTGGCCAACGCCAACCCGGAATATCGCCACCCGTTCATGATCGACCGTGCTATCAAGCGCGTCGGTTACGTCGTGGTGAGCAGTGACCGTGGTCTGTGTGGTGGCTTGAACACCAACCTGTTCAAGGCCCTGGTCAAGGACATGGCTGTAAACCGCGAACAAGGCGTCGAGATCGATCTGTGCGTGATTGGTAGCAAGGGTGCGGCTTTCTTCCGCAACTTCGGCGGCAACGTCGTCGCTGCTATCAGCCACCTGGGTGAAGAGCCGTCGATCAATGACCTGATCGGCAGCGTCAAGGTGATGCTGGATGCTTACCTGGAAGGCCGGATTGACCGTCTTTCCGTGGTATCCAACAAGTTCATCAACACCAAGCCGCACCTGCCAACCGTGGAGCAATTGGTTCCACTGGTGGCGACCCCGGAACACGAACTCAAGCACCACTGCGACTACCTCTACGAACCGGATGCCAAGGAGCTGCTCGACGGCTTGATGGTCCGCTACGTGGAGTCGCAGGTCTACCAGGCGGTGGTCGAGAACAACGCAGCTGAACAAGCGGCGCGGATGATCGCGATGAAGAACGCTACCGACAACGCCGGTGATTTGATCAGCGATTTGCAGCTGATCTACAACAAGGCGCGTCAGGCTGCGATCACCCAAGAGATCTCGGAAATCGTCGGCGGCGCTGCCGCGGTTTAACGGTTCAAATATTCAGAGGATCCAGCTATGAGTAGCGGACGTATCGTTCAAATCATCGGCGCCGTTATCGACGTGGAATTCCCACGCGACAGCGTACCGAGCATCTACAACGCGCTGAAAGTACAAGGCGCGGAAACTACCCTGGAAGTTCAGCAGCAGCTGGGCGACGGCATCGTTCGTACCATTGCGATGGGTTCTACCGAAGGCTTGAAGCGCGGTCTGGACGTTGTCGACTCTGGCGCTGCCATCTCCGTACCGGTCGGTAAAGCGACCCTGGGCCGGATCATGGACGTACTGGGTAACCCGATCGACGAAGCGGGTCCGATCGACACCGAAGAGCGCTGGGGCATTCACCGTCCTGCGCCATCCTTCGCTGAACAGGCGGGCGGCAACGACCTGCTGGAAACCGGCATCAAGGTTATCGACCTGGTTTGCCCGTTCGCCAAGGGCGGTAAAGTCGGTCTGTTCGGTGGTGCCGGTGTAGGCAAGACCGTAAACATGATGGAACTGATCCGTAACATCGCCATCGAGCACAGCGGTTATTCCGTGTTCGCGGGTGTAGGTGAGCGTACTCGTGAGGGTAACGACTTCTACCACGAGATGAAGGATTCCAACGTTCTGGACAAAGTGGCACTGGTCTACGGCCAGATGAACGAGCCGCCGGGAAACCGTCTGCGCGTAGCCCTGACCGGCCTGACCATGGCCGAGAAGTTCCGTGACGAAGGTAACGACGTTCTGCTGTTCGTCGACAACATCTACCGTTACACCCTGGCCGGTACCGAAGTTTCCGCACTGCTGGGCCGTATGCCTTCGGCAGTAGGTTACCAGCCGACCCTGGCTGAAGAGATGGGCGTTCTGCAAGAACGTATCACTTCGACCAAGGAAGGTTCGATCACTTCGATCCAAGCGGTATACGTACCTGCGGATGACTTGACCGACCCGTCGCCAGCGACCACCTTCGCCCACTTGGACGCCACCGTCGTTCTGTCCCGTGACATCGCTTCCCTGGGTATCTACCCAGCGGTTGACCCACTGGACTCGACTTCGCGCCAGCTGGACCCGAACGTGATCGGCCAGGAGCACTACGACACCGCTCGCGGCGTCCAGTACGTGCTGCAGCGCTACAAAGAGCTGAAGGACATCATTGCGATCCTGGGTATGGACGAGCTGTCGGAAGCCGACAAGCAGTTGGTATCCCGTGCTCGTAAGATCCAGCGCTTCTTGTCGCAGCCGTTCTTCGTGGCTGAAGTCTTCACCGGTGCCTCGGGTAAATACGTTTCCCTGAAAGACACCATTGCTGGCTTCAAAGGCATCCTCAACGGTGACTACGACCACCTGCCAGAACAAGCGTTCTACATGGTCGGCGGCATCGAAGAAGCGATCGAGAAAGCCAAGAAACTGTAATCCCGGCGCCCGGCAACGGGCGCTAATTTAGGTTGAGGCAATCAGATGGCTATGACAGTCCATTGCGATATCGTCAGTGCGGAAGGGGAAATCTTCTCCGGTCTGGTCGAGATGGTGATTGCGCATGGTGAGCTGGGGGATCTTGGTATCGCTCTGGGTCACGCACCGCTGATCACTAATCTGAAACCGGGTCCGATCCGCTTGATCAAGCAGGGCGGGGAAGCCGAGGTGTATTACATCTCCGGTGGTTTCCTCGAGGTTCAGCCGAACATGGTCAAGGTCCTTGCCGACACTGTGCAACGTGCTGCCGACCTGGACGAAGCCTCCGCTCAGGAGGCCGTCAAGGCCGCCGAGAAGGCCCTGCACGAGCGAGGCGCGGAGTTCGACTACGGTTCTGCTGCTGCACGTCTGGCAGAAGCCGCAGCCCAGCTGCGTACGCTTCAGCAGATCCGCAAGAAGTAAGCGGCTAAGCCGTCTGCTTTCTGTGCGATTGATTAAAAAGGGTAGCCTCGGCTACCCTTTTTTCTTTTCCCGACATTCATTACCTGGTCGCAGCCGCTGACCACCCAGGATTGGTAGCCAGTCATGTCTCTTGAAATCGTTATCCTCGCGGCCGGCCAAGGCACCCGCATGCGTTCGGCGTTGCCCAAGGTCTTACACCCGATCGCCGGCAATTCCATGCTCGGTCATGTTATCCACAGCGCCCGGCAACTTGATCCACAGCGCATTCACGTGGTGATCGGCCATGGTGCCGATGCGGTGCGCGAGCGCCTGGCGGCGGATGACCTGAATTTCGTCCTGCAGGACAAGCAACTGGGCACTGGCCATGCCGTGGCCCAAGCCGTGCCGTTCATCACGGCCAATACGGTGCTGATTCTCTACGGCGATGTGCCGCTGATCGAAGTCGAGACCTTGCAGCGCTTGCTCAAGCAGGTCGCGCCACAGCAGTTGGGTTTGCTGACCGTCGAACTGGATGATCCCACCGGTTACGGCCGCATTGTGCGCAACGCCGACGGCCAAGTGACGGCAATCGTTGAGCAAAAAGACGCCAACGAAGCCCAGCGCGCGATCACCGAGGGCAACACCGGTATTCTCGCGGTGCCGGCCGAGCGCCTGGGTGATTGGATGAGTCGTCTGTCGAACAACAATGCCCAAGGCGAGTACTACCTGACCGATGTGATTGCCATGGCCGTTGCCGACGGTCTGGTCGTCGCCACCGAGCAGCCGCTGGACGCCATGGAAGTGCAGGGCGCCAACGATCGCCGGCAACTGGCCGAGCTGGAGCGCCACTACCCGCTGCGCGCCGCCCGCCGCCTGATGGCCCAAGGCGTGACCCTGCGCGACCCTGCCCGTTTTGACGTACGCGGTGAAGTCAGCGTAGGTCGCGACGTGGTCATCGACATCAACGTCATTCTCGAAGGCAAGGTCGGTATCGAAGACGACGTGATCATCGGCCCGAACTGCGTGATCAAGGACAGCACCCTGCGCAAAGGCGTGGTGATCAAGGCCAACAGCCATCTCGACGGCGCGGTCATGGGTGAAGGCAGCGATGCCGGCCCGTTTGCCCGCTTGCGGCCAGGCTCGGTGCTGGAAGCCCGGGCCCATGTGGGTAACTTCGTCGAGCTCAAGAACGCTCATCTGGGCGAAGACGCCAAGGCTGGCCACCTGACCTACCTGGGTGATGCTGAAGTCGGTGCGCGCACCAATATCGGCGCTGGCACCATCACCTGCAACTACGATGGCGCCAACAAGTGGAAGACTGTGTTGGGTGACGATGTGTTCATTGGCTCCAACAACTCTTTGGTGGCGCCTGTGGATATCTCCAATGGTGCAACCACGGCCGCCGGATCCACCCTGACCCAGAATGTGGATAACGGCCAATTGGCCGTCGGACGCGCCCGCCAGCGCAACATCGACGGCTGGAAGCGACCAGAGAAAATAAAGAAGCCCTGAAGTTATCCACATCCCCCTTGTGGGCGCGGGCTTGCTCGCGAAAGCGGTGGTTCAGCCAATTAATTCGTTGCTGACCCAACGCATTCGCGAGCAAGCCCGCTCCCACATTCGATTTGCGTGATTTCTGATTTTTTCTATCGGCGCCTTGACGATATCGCTGCAATAGGTTTTGATTGCTTACGTTATCTTTCGAATCGAAACTTAAGCCGCCATGTCGAAACGCAACACGCCACAGCGCCGTCACAACATCCTTGCTTTGCTCCAAGAGCAGGGCGAGGTCAGTGTGGATGAGCTGGCCAAGCGCTTCGAAACCTCGGAGGTTACGATTCGCAAGGACCTCGCCGCCCTGGAGACCAATGGCCTGCTGCTGCGTCGCTACGGTGGCGCGGTGCCGATGCCGCAGGAGTTGGTGGCCGATAACGGGCAAACCGTTTCCAAGTACAAACTCGCCATTGCCCGGGCCGCTGTGAAGCTGATCCGCGATCATGCGCGGATCATCATCGACAGCGGCAGCACGACCGCCGCCATGATCCCTCACCTCGGCCAACAGCCGGGCCTGGTGGTGATGACCAATTCCCTGCATGTCGCCAATGCCTTGAGCGAACTGGAGCACGAACCGGTGCTGTTGATGACCGGCGGTACCTGGGACCCTCACTCCGAGTCGTTCCAGGGGCAGGTGGCCGAGCAAGTGCTGCGTTCCTACGATTTCGACCAGTTGTTCATCGGCGCCGACGGCATCGATCTGGTTCGAGGTACCACCACCTTCAACGAACTGCTGGGCCTGAGCCGTGTGATGGCTGAGGTGGCCAGGGAAGTGATCGTGATGGTGGAGGCCGACAAGATCGGCCGCAAGATTCCCAACCTGGAACTGCCGTGGAGCAGCGTCCATACCCTCATTACCGATGATCGCCTGCCCGTAGAGGCCCGCGACCAGATTCAGGCCCGCGGCATTACCGTGATCTGCGCGCCTGTCAGCCAGGAGAAATAGCATGTGTGGAATTGTCGGCGCCGTTGCTGAACGCAACATCACTGCCATCTTGCTTGAAGGTCTCAAGCGTCTCGAATACCGCGGCTACGACAGCGCGGGTGTAGCGGTGCTCACCCAAGACGCGAAGCTCGAGCGCATGCGTCGCCCAGGCAAGGTCAGCGAGCTTGCGCAGGCGCTGGACGCCGAACCGCTGCTCGGTCGCCTGGGCATCGCCCACACCCGTTGGGCCACCCATGGCGCGCCATGCGAGCGTAACGCTCACCCGCATTTCTCCGGCGACCTGGCGGTGGTGCACAACGGCATCATCGAAAACCATGAAGCCCTGCGTGAACAGCTCAAGGCGCTCGGTTATGTGTTCACTTCGGACACTGACACTGAAGTCATCGCCCATCTGCTCAACCACAAGCTCAAGGACCTGGCAGACCTGACTGTCGCCCTCAAGGCCACCGTCAAGGAACTGCACGGTGCCTACGGCCTGGCGGTCATCAGCGCGAAACAACCCGATCGCCTGGTGGCGGCCCGCAGCGGCAGCCCCTTGGTGATCGGCCTGGGCCTGGGGGAAAACTTCCTCGCTTCCGATCAGTTGGCGCTGCGCCAGGTCACCGACCGCTTCATGTACCTGGAAGAAGGCGACATCGCCGAGATTCGCCGCGACAGCGTGCAGATCTGGGACCTGGATGGCAAAAGCGTGGAACGTGAAACCGTCCAGTACCGCGACGGGGCCGAAGCCGCCGACAAGGGCGAGTTCCGCCACTTCATGCTCAAGGAAATCCACGAGCAACCGGCCGTGGTGCAACGCACCCTGGAAGGCCGCCTGAGCCAGAGCCAGGTGCTGGTCCAGGCGTTCGGTCCACAGGCGGCCGAGTTGTTCGCCAAGGTCCGCAACGTGCAGATCGTCGCCTGCGGCACCAGTTACCACGCCGGCATGGTCGCCCGTTACTGGCTGGAAGAGCTGGCGGGTATTCCGTGCCAGGTCGAAGTCGCCAGCGAGTTCCGTTATCGCAAAGTGGTGGTGCAACCCGACACGCTGTTCGTCACCATTTCCCAATCCGGCGAGACCGCCGACACCCTGGCTGCCCTGCGCAACGCCAAGGAACTGGGTTTCCTCGCCAGCCTGGCGATCTGCAACGTGGGCATCAGTTCGCTGGTGCGTGAGTCGGACCTGACCTTGCTGACCCAGGCCGGCCGTGAGATCGGCGTGGCGTCGACCAAGGCGTTCACCACGCAACTGGTGGGCCTGCTGTTGCTGACACTGTCCCTGGGCCAGGTCCGCGGCACGCTGGGTGAGGGCGTCGAGGCCAAGCTGGTGGAAGAACTGCGTCGCCTGCCGGCCCGCCTGGGCGAAGCCTTGGCCATGGACAGCACCGTGGAAAAAATCGCCGAGCTGTTCGCCGAGAAGAACCACACCCTGTTCCTGGGCCGTGGCGCGCAATTCCCGGTGGCGATGGAAGGAGCCCTGAAGCTCAAGGAAATCTCCTACATCCACGCCGAGGCCTACCCGGCCGGCGAGCTCAAGCACGGTCCGCTGGCGCTTGTGGATAACGACATGCCCGTCGTCACCGTCGCGCCGAACAACGAACTGTTGGAAAAGCTCAAGTCCAACCTGCAGGAAGTGCGCGCCCGTGGCGGCCAGTTGATTGTCTTTGCCGACGAGAAGGCCGGCATGACCAACGGCGAAGGCACCCACGTGGTGCACATGCCGCACATCCACGACATCCTGTCGCCGATTCTCTACACCATCCCGCTCCAACTGCTGTCCTACTACGTCGCCGTTCTCAAGGGTACCGACGTGGACCAGCCGCGTAACCTGGCAAAATCGGTAACGGTTGAGTAAGGACGTCGCGCGCAGGAACAGCCTCCTGGTTTTCAACAATAAAGATTGACACAAAACAATAAAGTTTGACACGCATGAACATAGATTGACACAAGGCTCAAACCCCCGTATCTACGGGGGTTTTCCTTTCCAGGCTTTCCCTTTGGTCTGGAATCATCGCTTCAACTTTCAGCGGGTGTAGTCTGGAAAATGTTTTGAATGCGGCCGCTTTGGCGGTCGTGTCCTTCTACGACTTTTTCTCGACGCGAGGTGAAGCGGTCCGCATCGACTGAGGAGGCGTGGGTTGCGAGGTCGTAAATTTGCATCACAGCAGGACATTGAACGGCACATTGCAAATGGATTTGGCGAAGGCGCCGGGGCAAGCTACGTGCCTTGGCTGCGGGTACAAGATGTCCCGTCGATAGGTCGTTCGCACAAGATTCAAGGTGTGAAGATCGAGAGGATTCATCACCTCCTGTCAGATCTCGAGCGTTCCTACTTCCTTGTGTGTGAATTTTCTGAAGACGTCGTGGATATCCGGGAGCAATACCCTTTACTACCCACAGAGCGTGCGCAAGCGATAGCGTCGGCGATCGATGTACGCTATCCAAGATACCCTAGAACAACACTGCCTTATGTGATGACAACAGACTTCCTGTTAACTGTTAAGGACCCGAGCGGAAACTTCAAATCGGTAGCTAGGACGGTGAAGTATCGTTCCGATTTAATTGGCAACGGAAGTAAAAGAACGCTTGAAAAACTTGAAATTGAAAAGCGTTTTTGGGAAAGCCAAGGTGTTGATTGGAAAATCGTAACAGACGAGTTTTTTACACGAGATTTGATTAAAAATCTTGGACTAATCAGGAGGTACTCGAAGCTCTCTCGTGATTTAATGAAAGCGCCGTTGCATTCGAATTTTATCGAGTGCCTTGTAAACAGCCGGGAATATTCGTGGACCTTGGCCACCTGTCTAAGAAAAATAGCATCACTTCTGTCCATTTCCTATATAGACGCTCAAGCAATTTTCTTTCATCTGGTTTGGAACAAGATACTGAAAATCGATTTGGTTAACACTCCTCTCCACCTTACTGGTCTAGTTCCTGGCTTCGAAGTTTCACCGAGCCCTGTCCAAGTATCGTTGAAGGAGAAAATGTCATGACTGTTCTCGTTAATGACGTTTTCGAGCCTGTAACCGATCTGTCGGTCATCGCTACGATAGCCAGGCTCCTTTACCAGGATGAAACGCATGACTTAGCAGTTTTGATGGATCTAGCTGACCCACCCCGGCAGCCATACGCTGTTGGACTGGAGGAGCTGCGTCGATCGTTAGCGTCTGGTCACACCAAATCAGCAGCCATTGCCACGCCCGAGTTCATGCTTGTGCTTGAGGAACAGTTGGATGAGAGAGCCAAGCAAGGCCGGGACGAAAAGTGGGCCGTCATCGCCCCTCTGCTAGATCCTGAATACCCAGGACAAATATTTGTACGAGGTGAGTTAGGCCGACTTGTTAGCAAACGGGCGTCAGAACTCGGAATTCAGCGGAAAACGATCTATCGGCTTCTTTACCGCTATTGGTTATATGGTCAAGTTCGCAACTCATTGCTTAACAATTATACGGCAGTAGGTGTTGCCGATAGAAAATATGATCCGAGCAGGCCACCAGGGCGAAAGCCTAAATTTCAAGGCGTTCTTACTTCGCCTTCAAAGATGCTCAGTGCAGTTGATAAACGATGCATCCGTGTTGGATATGCTCTTTATGTAAGAGATAAGAAATCTTCCATTTCGAGCGCATATGACGAAATGTTGAGACGATTCTACTCTGTTCGAGACATCTCTAAAAACAGTGAAGAAGCGCTTCGTTTGTTGCCTGGTTCAGAACTCCCCAGCTTGAGGCAGTTCCAATATTGGGGGCAGATTTTTTTCGACGAGATTGAAACCGAGCGTGGCCGTAAAGGGTTGAGGAGGTGGTTAAAGGATTGCCGTCCGCTTTCAGGTACCGTTCGAGATTGGCTGCGTGGACCCTGTCATCAGTTCGAAATCGACGCAACGATTGCCGATATTTATTTGGTCAACAGCTACTCTAGACGGATGCTCATTGGTCGGCCCGTCGTTTATATCGTAGTGGATAGTTTCTCCGGAATAATTGCTGGTCTCTATGTAGGATTGGAGGGCCCTAGTTGGAATGGGGCGAGACAAGCGCTGTTCAACGCGTTTACCTCCAAAGTCGAGTTCTGCGCTCAGAACGGCGTTGAAATCAATGCAGATGATTGGAATTGTCACCACCTGCCCCACCAGATTTACGCCGACCGGGGAGAGATGCTGTCACTCGCAGCAGAGGGGTTATCCTCAGGATTGGGAATTGAGATGGGCACTGCTCCACCTTATCGGCCTGATTGGAAGCCTATGGTAGAAAGTCGGTTTGGCATTTTGAATGATTTGACGGGTATCAGATGGCTACCTGGCGGGGTAGCTGCGAGGGACAAAGAGCGCGGCGAGCGAGATTACCGGCTCGATGCCACGCTGAACCTCAAAGAGTTCACCCAAATCCTCATTAATTGCGTGCTCCACTATAACCGACACCATCGACAGCCTGACCGACTGACTCAAGCGATGATGAATGACGGCGTAGAACCTACCCCCAACGGTATATGGAATTGGGCCTGCGACAACGACCTGATCGAATCCAACAAACGTCCCGACGAGCTGGTTTATCTCCACCTTTTACCGCGTGAGCGCGCGACCGTTCAAAAGGGCGGAGTGATGTTTCGCGGCATGCACTACGTGTGTGATATGGCCATAGAGAAAGATTGGTTTGCCAAGGCTCGCAAAGGGGGCGTTTGGTCAATAGAGTGTTGGTTCGATCCGAACTCGGCGGCACACATTTGGATTCAAGGAGAGGCCAAGCAGTTTATCCGTTGTGATCTTCGACGATCGGATGCCGGTTACGCGAATTACCGCTCGGACGAGATTTTTGATCTGCTCGAAGCCTATCGCCAAAAACCGCCTACGCGCCGGCGAGCTGAGCTGGAAAGCCGTGTGCAGCTTAGCGATCAGGTCCACCAGATCATCAGTCATGCGCTCGCAGAACGAAAACAGGAACCTGCTCCGCCTACCAAGGCAGAGGCCACTGGACACATCCGCGAGAACCGCGCAGAAGAACGTCTCCGTGAGCGTGAAAATGCGGTTGTTCCTGAAGGCGTGAGGGTGGAGCCAGCTTCACTTCAATCTGAAACGACACCGAAAGCGCATGATTCATATGCCGGCGAGCGCACCGCGCAGGTTATCGATTTGCTCAAAAGAATTCGGCCAGGACAGGCAAAATGAAAGGTGCACAGACGTTTGCCAATTACGTCAGACAGGACATTAGTGAGTACGCGGGTAACCCGCTGATCGAAGCTTTGCCTCCGATATTGTCGGAGGCGGCGGCTGTTGAACTGATCTCGAACTTTCCTCAGCCGGTGGATCCGAAAGAGCTGACGCTCGAAGGAGCCACTCGAATTCACTGTATCGACAGGCTGAGAACCGTCGTACAGCCGTTCTTGCTACATCTGGAACTGGAGGCCCTGTTCTCACTGCTCATCCGTCGAGGGTATGTCGGGCGTAACCCTATGTCGCCCGCTACCGTCCGGCATTTGCATTCTTTATCGGGAGCTCAGCGTTACCACGATGCGTTCAAGTCCACTGCAGAAACGTTTACCGTCGTCGGCCTGAGCGGCATTGGCAAGTCGACGGCGCTCCACGCCATCTTGAGCCTTTATCCACAGACAATCCGTCATGAGCGCTATGAGGGAAAGCAGTTTGTTCATACCCAAATCACATGGCTGAAGCTTGACTGCCCTCGGGATGGATCGCTGGCTGGATTTTGCCAGCAGTTTTTTTATGCGGTTGGTGACGCTCTAGGAGATAAGGACTACCACAAGCGCTACAGGCATCGAAACATCAATGATGCGCTGCAACAGATGGAGCAGGTGGCCAGCACGTTTTTCATCGGCGCCTTGTTGATCGACGAGCTGCAAAACCTCCACCTGGCGAAAACCGGTGGTAAAGAGAGCATGCTGAATTTTTTCCTGCACTTGGTAAACAACATCGGTATCCCGGTGGTTTTCAGTGGCACGAACTCGACAATTAGCCTGTTCTCAGAAGCCATGCGGACTGCCCGCCGAGTTTGTGGTGCCGGTACGCTCGAATTCAAACGATTCGAAAAGGATGATGAGGAGTGGCGGTTGTTGGTCGAAAATCTCTGGAGCTATCAGTGGTGCAAGCAGACTGCCGAGCTGACCGACGAGATTTTTGACACGCTGTATGAACACACTCAAGGCGTGACAGATTTCCTGGTCAAGCTGCTGGTATTGAGTCAGCGTTATGCGGTCCAGAGTGGCTCGGAGTGTTTGACTGCCGAGGTCATGGTGAAGGTAAGCAACTCAAAAATGCAGATTCTAAAGCCAGCCCTTTCAGCCCTGCGTAGCCGTGATCCGAAGCGGATGCGACAGTTTGACGATTTGCTGCCGATTGAGGATCAACTGAGCGAAATGATGGTCTTCGATGGATTGGCACGAGAGGATCGCCTCACCTTGCTTCGAAGCGTTGTATCCCGTGAGAAACCGGCAGACCCATCTCCAACCATTCTTGCGAAAGATCACCCATCGCCGATTGCTACTGCTGTGGAAAACTCAGAGGCTAAAGCGCTTAGCGAACATGACGCTCCCCTCGACGCTCTGCGCGCTGCGGGCTGGCTCAACGAGGACCTGTTTGAGTTCTCACCGATGTATCACAAAGCGTGAGTAGGAGGGGGGTGAAGTGCAGCTTAAACTCCATTTCTTCCCCGCCGCGTTTCCCGACGAGACGCTGCACAGCGTGATTTCTCGTTATGCCCGTCTTTGCGGTGTTCGTAATTGCCAAGCAGCATTTGCCGGACTGAAATCGGCGGCAGCTTTTTCGCAAAATGTGGCATTCCCGAGTCACTTAGGGGATTTTGTCGACGCGCTACCCAGCGGTACCGAGCTATCGGTAGCCGAGGTCCTGATGCGCCACACATTACTACCCTATTACGCGCCGTTTTTGAGGGTGAGCCAGGTTGAACACGCTCGGACGCTGATGACCGCTGATGGTAAAGGCTTGATGTTAAAGCTGGGCGTCAACGCGAGCCGTATTGGATTCGCCTCCCGAGTGCGGTTATGCCCAGAATGTATCGCCCAAGATCAGGCTCAACGGGGAGTCGCTTACTGGCACAGGGTCCACATGCTTCCAGGCGTGCTGGTATGTCCGCATCACGGTACGTCACTCAGGATCCTTGATCCTCGCTGGTCCAGCCGCAGCTCTCGACAACTCAATCTGCCCAGTGATGAGAATGTGCAAGCACACACAGTACTTCTCGACACCCCGTTGCGGTGCATGCCACCGCTTCACGAAATAGCGTTGCGCTCACTTCAGGTCCTCGAGTCTGAAGTCACTGCTTTGTCGGCGGAGGCGGTGCGCTTCACGCTTTTACACAGGGCAACGCAGCTCAACCTTGCTTCTGATAACCATCGCTTGCACCTGCACATGCTGGCGCAGCACATGGCCGATTTTTTTGCCGCACTCCCGCGAGAATGGGAATTTTCTATACTCGGAGATGTTCGTGCAGGTACACCCGCCTCATGGGTCACGAAGCTGCTTCGTACGCCTATAACCTCTCACCATCCGCTCAAATACATCTTATTGGCCGGTGCTCTGGGCGTTGAAATGGTGAGCTTGCTGCATGGTCAATGCCCTGTGAAACAGGCGGTGGCATGTGATCCGAAAGCTCACATTCGGCTTCACGCGCGCCTTTCTCCGGTGATGCCTGGTGAAGGCTTGGACTGTTCGTCAGCCGCTGTGTGGGAACATGCTCTTGAAGGAGCTGATGCCAAAAAGATCGCTGCCGTTCTAGGCGTTTCATCAGCGTATGTCTATCGTCACATCCGAAATGTACCCGGCGGGCAAGATGCTTGGAGGGAGGCACGATTTCACATTGAGCTATGCGCAAGACGCGCGGCTTTCGAGGCTGATTATCGATTTTACAAAGCACATGCATGCAGGGGGTATGCATGGCTGTATCGTCACGATAGACAGTGGCTTTCGGAGTCAACTGCAAACCCAAGCCCACATCGTACGCCTCGTCTAAATAGCACCGAAATGTTCGCTGCCCTCGATGCGAGACTGGCCGGCGAAGTCCGTCAGTGTGCCGACACGCTTTATGCTCTCGCGGGCAAGCCTGTCCGCATTTCGCGTACCAGGATTGGTCGGGAGCTTCATGTTCTTTCTCGCTTCGAAAAGCAGCTCTGCAAGCTTCCTCTCTGTGCAGCAATGCTCGAAAAAGTATGTGAACCAATCGAAGGCTTTCACGATAGGCGTCTGCGATGGGCTAGACGCCAATTGTTCTCGGAGGGCAAGCCTATATCACGTTCTTCGCTCTACAGGGTCGCGAGCATTCGGCCCCCGCTGTAATCCAGCCGGGCATTCCCTCCATCTAAAAAAAGTTCTAAATCAATTCACCGTGAACATATTGTTTCTCTGTTAATGAAAATTTGCACCCACCAGAATAGCGTCGGCATACGCTGGATGATCACAATCATCATCTAAAACGTACTAACCCGCGATCACCCGAAATAGTTTTGCAATCGCCATGGGCTGACCTACACGGGTTATCGATACGTGTTCTGTATTTCAAGGAGTACGGGCGCGGCGGGGTTCAGATGAATTTACTACGATTCAAAGTTGAGCGGCTGTGTCATTTCCAAATCCAGACCGGATACAGAATTTTACGGGTTGCATATATACTGCCCCCGGATGCACGTTCTCTTCGACCCCTACCTTTAATTGGTAAATGATGTCTGATCTATTATTTTTTCCCGTGTCGATGCCGGATGAAATGCTGCACTCTCGTGTCACCCGCTATCACTATCTGTCAGGCAATAGAACCGCGACAGAAACCTACCGCGATTTGTTCGCATCGACACCCTTTTGCATTGGTGGCATCGTACCCAAGCAGATCGAGAGGCTCGCGCACAGGCTGCCGGGGCAATCGGAGAGCAATCTCGCAGAGCTGATCAGTAGCAATACTACTTTTCCTGCTTACCGGCCGTTTCTTGGGGTTAAGCAGGGGCCGGAGAACAACGAAGGACCGCTGGGTTATGACGGGGTGGTACGGGTGCCCCGCAGAGAAGAGTCC
The DNA here is from genome assembly GCF_023701885.1 of Pseudomonas sp. CG7. Classification (NCBI taxonomy): domain Bacteria; kingdom Pseudomonadati; phylum Pseudomonadota; class Gammaproteobacteria; order Pseudomonadales; family Pseudomonadaceae; genus Pseudomonas; species Pseudomonas sp. CG7. The sequence goes on from NZ_JABAEE010000002.1 coordinate 141,232, forward strand.
TCCCATGGCAAGGCTAAGCTTTGTCCAACCTGCGTTCAGGAAGATTTGATTGAGCGGGGTTCTGCCTACTGGCATCGATCTCACCAGATACCCGGTGTTGCCGTCTGTTGGCGTCATGGCGACGCATTGATCCATGCCTGCCCCGAGTGCTCTCGCCCGTTCTACCGTAAATTGAAGCTGCTTCCCAATCTGACTGAGCCATGCGCATGCGGCTGGAGCCCGTTAAACAGCGCAGCAATACACAAGGGTTCAAAGATGGAACAGAAAGTCGCTCTGTTCGCACACGATATCTTGCAACGCAATATTCCTCCGATAGGCAGTACGGTATTGAGTTCGTGCTACGTCCGCCAATGCAAGAAGCGCGGATTCATTTTCGGAAAAAATGCGGGTATTGCGAAACTATTCGACAGCATCCAAAGCGCTTACGGCGATGAACTTTTGGCGCAGATTGATCCAGCCTACAACAACGGAAAGCATGAGCAATGGATCCGGCTCAAATCAGATAAAGGTCAGCTAAATATGCCGCTCGCGCGGCATTTGATCATTGCTCTACATTTGTTTTCCAGTGCAGATGGCTTTGAAGAGGCTCTGAAGAATGAGTCAATCCTGCTGAGTGCCGCTGTTTCTCCGCGAGCGCCCAAAGTCGAAGAATCGCGTCTTAGCCAAAAAACTAGATATCGCCAAAAAATCGAGTTGCTTTTAGCGCTGCGTACCGATGCCAATATCGAGTACCTCTGGAAGAAGGCGTACAAACCTACGCAATGGATTCTAGAAAATGATAACGCATGGTTAATGGCAAAACTCCATGCCCCTAAAAAAGCTACAGTTAAGGTCGAAAAGTCCGTCGATTCAAGAGACGACGCCTATGCAGCCCTTATCGAAGCGGGCGTAGATGAGCTGTATAAAGTTACGAAAGATCCGAAGAGAGTGAACATTCGGAATTTGCAATCGCTGCTCCCAGGTTCATTACCTCATGAGCTGTATCTACGCAAGCAGAGGTTCCCTCTGACTTATCAACAGATCAAGATTCATCAGGAGTCAGTATGGCATTTCCGTCTAAGAACTTTGGTGTGGACTGTCTCTGAACTCATCAGGATGAAGCTCCCCGTGAATTACTCGACGGTAAGATTGACCTCAGCGGTATCAAGCAAGGTTTTCCTGGTTTTCTCCAGTTTCTTTGAGTGGGATCTGGAAAGCCTGGCAAGAACCGGGGTCGACGCGGAGGCCCTGCTCAGGTCTACCGGCGTATCGAGGAATTGGGAGGGACCACCGGTTCAAATAAGCTTTTGAGGGCATCTTTGTTCCGTCAGCGTCTGCCAACCTTTGGTGTTAACAAAAATCCCATCTGGCTTGAAAGCGTAAATGCGGGGTAGCGTCCACCTTTCACATTAGTAACCTTCGCGGCAGCTTTCTGAAAGCTTTCACTTGTTACTCTTTAACTCAGTAAATTGAGCTTTAGGAGAAAATCATGACAGCAATGACAGCAGTGAAAGCGTTTTGCGCCGCTTCGATTTTGACCTTATCTTCATTAGCCATGGCGGAAGGAGGCGGTGACCGCGTGTATGGTCGAATGATGCAAGAGAACCAACAAGCAATGGAACAATATGCCTCAAGGAACGGCAAGACTCCTCCTGAAGTTGTTCATTATGAATATGGTATGAACCTCGATATCCAGAAGGTCGTCAGTGTCACGCAAGCCAATAAAACCTGTGGGGTTGCTCCTTCGCGCATGACCTATGAAGACTCTACGGGCAAGCTTAACACCGTGGAATATAAGGTCATGGCCGACAACTGCCCCCATGGAAGCTAGACAATGAAAATTATTTAAGAACTGCATAATTCTCCTTTGTCCGAAACTAGCTTACTGCTCGCTGACGTAGAAGTAATTTTCAGGAAAGGCTGAAGTTATCCATTTTATGAAATCATGTCCGTCAGTTGAAGTGTTTCTAACGTACAGTAAACAATTGCTCGACCACCTGATACATCCCGCCTCCTTGTTTTTCCTTTGGTTTGGGAGGTGGTTTAGGCGCCCTAGTGGCGCCTTTTTTACGTTCGAAATGAGCTATTTCCTCTGCACGGCCATGACCCTCACCATGCAGGAGCAAGATTAGAAGATCAATTTTCGGGGTACTCAGCAACGACGTGGTCTGTGCCTGCCTTTGACAAGCCGATTACCTTATACGCGTCATGTTTCCCGTCCACTTCCATTCCTGGGGAGCCGGCCGGCATGCCGGGAACGGCAATCCCGAGCAGGTCATCACGTTTGCTCATCGCAATGATTTGCTCGGCGGGCACGTGACCTTCAACAAACTTTCCGTTGATGGTTGCTGTGTGACAAGACGAGAGCTCAGGAGAAATCCCGAGACCGCGCTTGATCGCGCTCATGTTGGTTTCCACGTGATCAACGACGGTAAAGCCGCTAGCTTCAAGGTGCTGGATCCATTTCTTGCAGCACCCGCAATTAGCGTCGCGATGTACATCGATCGTCAATGGCTCTGCTGCGTGACTGGCTGAACTGATGAACAGAGCCACGAGAGCAGCGAGACGAAGTGCCCGTCTGCGACGAAGAGATTTATTTCGCATGGGTATGTTCCTTCCCATCAGTATGTGTATGTGATTTGGGCTGTACGGTTGGAGTCGGGGCCGCATCATCTGAAGCTTCCCTAACCTTATGATCGGCGTGGTCAGCAGGCTCATTTGCAGACGGCGCTGCGGAGGGGCCATGGGCATGTGCCGTGTTTTTCTCGTCATCATGAGCGCGGACTTCCGCCCTTTGGTTGGCAGCACCTGCGCCACTTTGCCCCTGGGTCGTTCCATGCTGACCCTCATGGTTGTGCATCACGCTTTCGCCACCACCGTGTTGATGGCCACCGCTACTCGTGATCAGAGCCTTGTATTGCTCTGCATCCAGTGACGGAAGTTGCTGGAGAAATGCGACCATCCCCCATATGTAGGGATCGGCCATGCTTTTGCCCCACGCGGGCATGCCGGTGGATTTGATGCCGTGCTTGATGATCCAAAAAGCTGCGGCTGGGTGCCCATCGACGCCCAGTTTCGAAAGGTTCGGAGGTGCGGGGTAAAGGCTGTTACTCAGTTCGGTGCCTGCAAGCCCCGGAGCCAAATGGCAACCGACACACATCGAGTTGTAGTTGCCAGCACCTTCACGGATGAGGGCTTCTTGGCTCAGGTCGGGGACCTGAATGTTGCGCGAGCGCACTTCGATCGAGCGATCCCGAGCAATAGAAAGTATTGCGTAGACGGGGGCGGAGTGCGGATCATCCGCCCCGACATTGATCACGCCGAAATACACCACGCCGGCAGCCGATGATACGGTGGCCAGACCAGCAGCAATCAGTGCCTTCAGCGTTGTTTTCATACTCGGTTCTCAGAACCACATCCGAATACCGGCGACAAAGCGTGCCTCGCTGGCGTCTTCACCTTCCTCACGTGCAAAGTCTGCCGTATTGCCATAGGAACGGCTCCAACTCACCCCGATATAAGGGGCAAATTGGCGGACAATCTCATAACGCAATCGGAGCCCCACTTCGGTGTTGGCTAATCCGGACCCGATGCCGCGCTGAGGGTCATTCTTTCCGTAAAAATTGACCTCGGCCGTCGGCTGCAAAATCAATCGATTCGTCAGCAGAATGTCGTAATCGCCTTCCAGCCGAGCAGCCGATTGACCGTTCTCACCGATGTAGGCAGTCGCTTCGGCCTCGAAGTTATAGAGGGCCATGCCCTGAATGCCAAGTGCGGCCCAGGTTTGAGGGGACCCTGGTTTGAAATCCTGTCGTACACCGGTGACGACGTCCCACCACGGTCCAATAGAGTGCCCCCAGAGCGCGGATAATTCAGCGCTTTCCGTCACGCCATTGGTACGTTCGCCTTCCGAGCGCAACCACAGTCGATCAATGTCACCGCCGATCCATCCTTTCGCATCCCAGGCCAGCGCACTACCGTTGTCTGCATCCTGGTACTCAAACTTATCCAGCAGCATGAAAGAGTTGATTTCTTTGTCGTGAACACCATGACCAGCGACGTCTGGAAAGGCGGCTGCACGGTCAGCGTCGGTAAGTACGGGGACAGGGGTTCGACTGGTGGTCGTAGTCCCTCCACCCATACTTTCCATTCCGGTCATTTGCCCGTCATCCATTTTCATCTTGCTGTGGTCCATAGCCCCCATGTTGCTATGGTCCATCGCTCCCACGGAGCCATGGTTCATCTTGGAGTGATCCATCTCTTCAGCGGCGTGAGCCACGGCTAAGAACACAGGACTCGTAGAAACTGCCAATGCCATCAACGTTGGGCGTAAAAAATTCCTGGTCATGATCTCAATCCGCCTTTTTGTTTTCTTGGTCATGATCCATCGACTCATGGCGCATCTTGGTATGAGGCATCGTCCCGTGATTCGACGTTGCCTCGGTTGACGTGGTCGCAGTCTTGTTCGTCGCATTTGCAGAAGTAACAGGTGAATGATCACCACTTTCTTCGACTGCCAATGCTACGGAGGAGAATCCACCCATCAGGCCAAAGGCAAAGAGGCAACCGACCAGCGATTTATGATTTAGGTGTGTGCTCACAGATCGTCTCCTTTACTCATCAACCCGTACTTCACGGAACATGCCCATTTCCATATGGAAAAGCAGGTGACAGTGATAGGCCCAGCGCCCTAAAGCATCGGCGGTGACTCGATAGCTGCGCTTGGTACCTGGTGGCATGTCGATTGTGTGCTTGCGTACCATGAACTTGCCGTTTTCATCTTCAAGGTCGCTCCACATTCCGTGAAGGTGAATGGGGTGCGTCATCATGGTGTCGTTTACCAAGGTGATGCGAAGACGCTCCCCATACTTGAGACGAAGGGGCTCAGCGTCAGAAAATTTGATGCCGTTGAAGGACCAGGAAAACTTTTCCATGTGACCGGTCAGATGCAGCTCAATGGTGCGATTGGGCTCGCGGCCATCAGGGTCCTGGAAAGTGCTTTTCAGGTCTGAATAGGTGAGGACTCGACGACCATTGTTCCGCAAACCGATGCCTGGATCGTTTAGCTTTGGCGTCGGGGTCATGGCTTGCATATCAACCAAGGGGTTGTTGGTTTCGGAGGCTGGGTGAGTCTGCATTTCTCCACCCATACCGCCCATGCCAGCCATCTTGCTGTGGTCCATGCCGGCCATGTTGGACATATCGCCTTTGTCCATGCCCGCCATCTTGCTATGGTCCATGCCAGCCATGTTGGCCATGTCGCCTTTGTCCATACCAGCCATCTTGCTGTGATCCATACCAGCCATGCTAGTCATATCACCGCCGTCCATGCCGGTCATCCCGGTCATGTCACTTTGGTCCATGCCCGCCATCTTGCTGTGATCCATGCCAGCCATGCCGGACATGTCGCCGCTGCCCATACCAGCCATGCTGCCATGGTCCATACCAGCCATACCGCCCATTCCCATGTCATCCATGGACAAAAGAGGCCTAGGGTCGATCGCAGGCACTTGTGCCTTTAATCCTTCGCGAACTGCGAGGGTTCCGCGTGCATACCCGGTTCTGTCCATAGACTGGGCGAAGATGGTGTAAGCCTCTTCACTGGCGGGTTCAACTATCACGTCATACGTTTCAGCTACGGCGATGCGGAATTCGTCGACGCTGACCGGTTTGACGTGTTGGCCATCGGCGGCCACAACGGTCATTTTCAAGCCAGGAATTCGAACGTCGAAATAGCTCATCGCCGAGCCGTTAATAAAACGAAGGCGCAGCTTCTCACCCGGTTTGAAAATACCGGTCCAGTTACCGTTGGGCGCCTGGCCATTCATGAGGTAGGTGTAAGTATCTCCACTGACGTCTGCGAGGTCAGTGGGGTTCATTTTCATTTCTGCCCACATCTTTCGGTCGGCGACGGCAGCAGACCAACCTTGCTTGCTGACGTCGTCGATGAAGTCGCCCACGGTACGTTTGTGGTGGTTGTAGTAGTCCGATTGTTTCTTGAGTTTGGCCATGACGCGACCAGGATCCTCATCGGTCCAATCAGTCAGCATCACCACATAGTCGCGATCGTATTGAAACGGCTCAGGCTCTTTCGAATCGATTACGATTGGCCCGTAAACGCCTGCCTGCTCTTGTAACCCGGAGTGGCTGTGGTACCAGTACGTGCCGTTTTGATGCACGTTGAACTTGTACTCGTACATGCCGTCCGGCGCGATGCCGTGGAAACTCAAACCCGGTACCCCATCCATGTTGGCAGGCAAAATGATGCCGTGCCAGTGAATGGAGGTGTCTTGCTCCAGACGGTTTTTCACGCGCAGAGTGACCGTCTCTCCTTCGCGCCAACGCAGCAAAGGCCCCGGCAACGAGCCATTGATGGTCATGGCTGTGCGCGGCGAGCCAGTGATGTTTACCGGCGTTTCACCAATAAACAGATCAAATTCGTTGCCGGTGAGGACGCTCGGCAGACCTGGACTGGTCACTGCCCATACAGGAGTGCGCCACAGACCAAGGCCGCCAAGGATGCCGCCGGCGGCCAGGCCTTTAACGAATGTCCGTCTAGAGGTTTTGGAATGCATGCCGTTTATTTCCAATCAGTCAAAAGGGAGCCGTTCAAATCAACCCGTGAGTTGGCAAGATGAGCTTCGCTTACCGAAAAAAAGACGAATTTTTCATTGCAAGCGAGCTCAGAAAGTGCCACATCTAAACCACCTTCGTGATTACATTTCTGTCAGCTTGGCCGCGTGCCTGAGCGTTCAGCAGTTTTTATGGTCCATCGCTTTGGCTTTGCTTTCAGCGACAGGCGGTTGAGCGCTCTGCGTTTGAGCTACCTGGTACGATTCCATCGAATTCGTCCTGGCCACTTCCATACGTGCGAAAGTCCGGTCACCACCGCCTTCAGCCATGGCCAGAGTGGAAACAGTCAGCGCTGCGGCGACGAACAAGGTTTTGATGGTGTTCATATGGGCTACCTCAGATGTGTGAAAATATCCCCTCTGAATCACATCATGGATTGGACTCTTTGGGGGTGAGCAAAAGACTCAGTTGGACTATAAGAGACACCCCCTGTCAGGAAGCTTAGGCCAATATTACAGTTGTGTCAGTTTTGGATATTTTTCTTGAAGTACACGCTATTTAATACGTATGGTCTCCATCTTTTCGCATTGCGCGACTTTTATTGAATATAAGATTGAAGTGTAATCATTGCTTTGGGTTCCATTAATTCTCACGGAGGCGATGTTCTAGGTCTCTCCATTAAAATTAATAGGAGACTTGAATGCGCTGCTGCAACAGCTGAGTTCAATGATCAAAGAAGATAGTAATGCCACCGAGGGTGATTAATTGTGAGTATTAATTTTGAGAAAGCATTAGGCTCCGCAGAAAGAGCATTAGTTTATCGTGGCCAAAGAGCTGAGATCTTGAGTAACAATATCGCGAACGCTGACACTCCGAACTTCAAAGCCCAAGACTTGGATTTTTCTACTGTGCTCGCCAGCCAAACCAAAGAACCTGCTACCACTGCGTTTTCTTTGAAAACAACAAACGCAAAGCATTTTCTTAAGAAAGAATCGGCGGTGGCTATATACGGGCGCGACTTGTTTTACAGCACGCCGGCTCAGCCTGCCTTGGACCAAAATACTGTCGATCAGCAGGTCGAGGTCGCCAAATACACAGAAAACGCAATACGTTTCAACGCGGCTTTTACTCGGTTGAATGGAGCATTCAAGGGTTTGCTCAAAGCTCTGCGCGGTGACTAGCAGCGCAGGCGCATGCGAGCCCATTTGGACCGACACAGCAGCTTAAGTACTCCTAGATTCAGAGGTATTCTCCTCCAGACGGCGCTCTACTCAGGAGCAGGAGTCTCCGTTCAATGGCTGATCTTGGAAGGAAAGCCAACCGCCTCCACAGCTTTACGAAGCTGTTCCGCGTTTTCGCTACTTTCAACACTCACCTTACCGGTTGATCGATCGACTGAGACCGTAGAGTTGCCGTCCAGTGCCTGGATCGCTCTTGTGATTTTGCCGACGCAGCTGCCGCAACCAATGCCTGATACATCTAAGACGACCATGTAAATTACCCTCGTGCTGAGCGGTGTCTTTTCCCCGCAGCGACAGCATCGACGTTGACACCATGGCAAGGTCAACGATTATCTGATCAAGGTCGTGAGCGTCATCGACGCTCAGTCAATTCGACTATTCCTCAACCTCAATGCATTGAAAACTACAGATGCAGAACTGACGCTCATGGCTATGGCAGCGATCATTGGCGACAGGAGGTGCCCCGTCAATGGATAGAGCAAACCAGCGGCAAGAGGTATACCCATTGAGTTGTAGAGAAAAGCGAAGCCCAAATTCTGGCGCATGTTTTTAACTGTGGCGACCGAAAGAGCTCGTGCTCGTAAGATCCCCATCAGGTCACCTTTTACCAGCGTGAGTTGCGCGCTATTCATCGCCAGGTCAGTCCCCGTTCCCATGGCTATCCCCACATCTGCTCGCGCTAGGGCCGGAGCATCGTTGATACCGTCACCTGCCATGGCCACTTTTCGCCCGTGTTGCTGTAGGTCTGCCACCAAGCGCTCCTTGTCTTGGGGTTTGACTTCACCGTGAACCTCTTCAATCCCCATCTCCCTGGCGACAGCCCGAGCGGTAGTAAGCCCGTCCCCAGTAGCCATGATGATTTTCACGTTGTGAGCCTTAAGCTTGGTGACGGCCTCTTTTGAGGTTGGCTTGATCGGATCTGATACGGCCAACAAACCTGCCAATGCGCCGTCGACTGCGAGGTAGATAATACTGATGCCGTCAAGTCGCAACACCTCAGCGCGCTCTTGTAGGGAGTTGGTGCTCACGCCTGCGGCTTCCATCAACGCTGAGTTCCCCAGCTGAAGCTTCTTGCCATCGACAACGCCACTGACCCCGATACCCGAATCAGACTCAAAGGATTCCGGCTTGGTGAGCTTGATGTTCACGGCTCGGGCGTGATCGACGATCGCATGTGCTAAAGGATGCTCGCTGCCCTGATCAAGGCTGGCAGCCAGGTGAAGGACGTCGTCGGGATTGAAGGTGGGAGTGGCCTCCACGCTGTGAAACACGGGCCGTCCCTCTGTTAGGGTGCCTGTCTTGTCGACAACCAGCGTGTCGATTCTGCAAAGGCTCTCAATCGCACTGGCATCTCTGAACAAAACACCCATGCTTGCTGCTTTACCTGTCGACACCATGATCGACATAGGCGTAGCAAGTCCCAACGCACAGGGACAAGCGATGATCAGCACGGCGACAGCGTTGATTAGACCAAACACCCAACTGGGCTCAGGGCCGAAAAGCCCCCAACCGATAAATGTCATTATCGCAATCGTGATAACACCCATCACGAAGTAGCCGGCAATCGAGTCGGCCATTCGTTGCATCGGAGCCTTGGAACGCTGAGCTCTCGCGACCATCTGTACGATCTGGGACAGCATGGTTTCGGCACCGACCTTCTGCGCCTCCATTACCAAGCTTCCATGCGTATTCAGCGTGGCGCCGATCAGGCTATCTCCAGCTTTCTTCATTACCGGGACTGGCTCGCCAGTGAGCATCGACTCATCCACCGCACTTTCACCCTCAAGTACTGAACCATCAACTGGCACCTTCTCACCTGGTCTGACCCGTAAGTGGTCTCCCAGGTGCACATGGGTGAGAGGAATGTCTTCCTCATGGCCATCGGCATTGATCCGACGTGCAGTTTTGGGCGAAAGGCCGAGAAGAGACTTAATGGCGGCGGAAGTTTGTGATCGGGCTTTGAGCTCAAGGATCTGGCCAAGCAACGTGAGCGAGATGATGACCGCTGCCGCTTCGAAGTAAACGCCGATACGTCCATCTTGCATGAAATTGGCGGGAAAACTTTGGGGGAAGATTGTTGCTATGACGCTGTACAGATAAGCTGCGGCAGTGCCCAACCCAATCAGAGTCCACATGTTGGGACTGCGATTTTTAACCGAGGCCAGTCCCCTTACAATAAAAGGCCACCCTGCCCATAAGGTCACGGGTGTCGCCAGAGCGAACTCGATCCAGTTTTGAGCTGAACCATGAAGAAGTTGTAACGAGTGACCCGCCATCGCGAGCACGGTTACGACCACGGTTAAGGGCAGCGACCACCAGAAGCGGCGATTGAAATCCCGGAGTTCAGGATTTTCTTCTTCATCAAGTGCCGGCATGACAGGCTCTAGTGCCATGCCACATTTAGGACAGTTACCGGGTCCGGTCTGCCGTATTTCAGGATGCATCGGGCACGTAAATTCAGCGCCCGTTTGTACCGCAGACTCCGGCGTTGTGCTGCCTGACTCGTCGCGCACCACGTGGCCACTGTAGCGCTCAGGGTCCGCTCGAAACTTCTCCTGGCATTTCAGGCTACAGAACCGATACGTCTGTCCCTGGTAAGTCTCAGCAAATTTACTCGACGAAGTGACTGCCATTCCACACACCGGGTCATGTAGATCAGCATCATCCCGGGAAGCAGCATGGGTGTGATTATGGTCGTGATGGCCAGAGGTGGTAGGCATGTCTATTCCCCTTGTAAGGTGCTACTAGAAATGAGCATATTCAGTACAACGATTATTTGCGGCTCCACAGTGGTGCGGTGATGTTTCCGCACGGACCCCGGCTGAGTAAGCGTTGCTATGTTACTTGACTTAGCGTAGCCAACTCTTGCGTCGGGCCGGCAGAAACAGCCGACTCCGGTTTATTTCAGATCAAACTCGCCGACCATTCCCGATTGGTAATGCCCCGGCACGTTGCAGGCAAACTGCAGCCCTGCACTGTCGTTGAAGGTCCAGATCAGCTCTTGGGTTGAGCCAGGCTCAATCAGGACACTGTTAGGGTCGTCATGCTCCATTGCGACCATCTTCATTCCGCCCATGCCGTGGCTCATGCCGCTCATCTTCCCGGTACCGGTAGGGCTTAGTGTTCCGTTCTTGAACATGCTTGCCATTTCTTTCTGGTGTGCTGCATGAGCAGCGGCTTTGCCGATGTTGAACTCATGCAGCAGCGAACCCTCGTTGCGAAGGACAAAGCGGATTGTTTCACCAGGTTTTACGTCAATGCTTTTAGGCTTGAAAAAAATGTCGCCCATCTCGACCTCTACAGTGCGGGTAACGTCAGAGGCCACACCAGGCTGGCCTATGTCGTCTTGTCCATGCCCAGCATTAGCCATAGCCGTAGCAGCGAAAAAAAGGGTCATTGCTGCGATGAACGGAGTAGCGAGCGTAGTTTTCATGGTGACCTCAGGAATACGTGGGAACATTGGCTATGCTAATGATGCTCAGCTGCCGGCTAACTGACTTGGGCATTACTTCTTTGTCAGTTTTCTAAATAGATACGGCGTCCAATTGACGCCGCAACAAGATGCTGACAAGTACTTATCCAGGGGGCGTTTATTGATGGTTTTCTGAAAGCATCAATTTGTGCTCGCGCTGCATCTGGCGCAAAACGTCATCAACGATTTTGTCGTGCTTCTCCATCCAGGCTAGATGCTCTTGGGGTGACATTGAGGCATCTGGGTGAGCGTTGTGGAGCTGGCTCATGATGTCCCCAAGCATCTTCATGTGTTCTGCCATGTGGACGTGACGCTCTCCTTCAGGGGCTTGTTCAGCTTTCATCAACGTGGCTTCGGCCTTGTCGCGCAAACCTTCCATACGCTCAATGACTCGATCTCCGCCGCTTTCAGCCCACACAGAAGCCGAGACCAGTATCGAGCTTACAAAAAACAGCATTTTCAGGCGGTTCATAGGGGTAGCTCCTCATGAGGGAATCCGACTTCCATACGATTCATCGCTCAGAGGTCGGTCGAGCACCAATGAAGTACTCATGTCTGAACCCTAGCCAGCACTCGCTGACATCTACCTGAAGCCAAGATTACTTTTCTGTCAGTTGCTGGTTGGCTGCCAGTTTTCGTTGCAGACTCCGCTTAACCTTTATCTGAGAACGACCTCATGAGACTTCTTGTCGCTGAAGACGAACCAAAAATAGGTATCTATTTGCAGCAAGGGCTCAACGAGGCCGGGTTCAATGTCGACCGTTTCACGAATGGAAAAGAGGCGCTTCAGCACGCTTTGAGCGAAGCCTATGATCTGCTGATTCTCGACGTCATGATGCCGGGTTTGGATGGCTGGGAAGTCCTGCAGAAGGTTCGCGCTTCCGGGAAAGACGTCCCGGTGCTTTTTCTCACCGCCAGAGACCGCGTTGAAGACCGAGTGAAGGGACTTGAACTCGGTGCGGATGACTATCTGATCAAACCCTTCGCGTTTTCTGAATTGCTTGCTCGAGTCAGAACGTTGCTGCGTCGCGGTAGCAGCGCACCTTCGCAAACCTTTATGAAACTGGCTGACCTTGAAGTGGACCTGCTCAAGCGTCGAGCCATCCGAGGAGGCAAACGCATAGACCTTACGGCCAAAGAGTTTGCGTTGCTTGAGCTTCTGCTGCGTCGTCGAGGGGAGGTGCTGCCAAAGTCTCTTATCGCCTCCCAGGTTTGGGATATGAACTTCGACAGCGATACCAACGTTATCGAGGTTGCAGTGAGACGGCTCAGGGCCAAGATAGACGACGATTTTGAGGTCAAGTTGATTCATACCTCAAGGGGAATGGGTTACATGCTCGATGCACCAGATTCGGAGTCGTGATGAACCGGATGTCCCTGACGACTCGTATGAGTCTGATGTTTATGCTCGCGGTAACGGCCGTGCTCACGGTCGCCGGACTCAGTTTCAATAACCTCAGCCGGCATCATTTCAAGATGCTGGATCAGCAGGCATTGTACGAAAAACTCCACTCGACCCAGCGGATCTTGTCCGGGCTGAGCAACATCGATCAATTCAGCGAGGCTAAACCGGAGTTAGAAGCGCTGCTGGGCGCACACCGTGATTTGACTGCGCTTATCATCGATGGCGACGGCAAGGTGCTGTGTGCGGATCCCGGCCCGGTCGACGTTCCGAACGCGTTTCGAACAACCACAAACACAACCGGCTGGGAATGGCGGGAGCAAGAGCAGATGTTCCGTGGTGTGACTGCGCAATCCGTAGTGACGGGACAAGAAAGGCCATTAACTGTCATGTTGATTTTTGACGTTACGCAGCATATGTCCTTTTTCGAGACGCTCGAACGATGGTTTTGGATAGGGTTGGTGATCAGCGCATTGGTCAGTGCTGCACTCGGCTGGATGGTAGCTAGCAGTGGCATGCGGCCTATCCGCCAGGTCACACGGGTTGCTGCCTCCATGTCAGCAAAATCACTCAAGGAGCGTATTCCCCTGGCACCCGTTCCGAAAGAGCTTCAACAGATGGTGTTGTCGTTCAACGCCATGTTATCCAGGCTCGACGATGCATTTGTCCGGTTATCCAACTTTTCGGCAGACATTGCCCACGAACTACGGACCCCCGTGAGCAACTTGATGACCCACACTGAAGTGGTGCTTTCGAGAAAAAGAAACATCGAGGACTACGAAGACAATTTGTACTCCAATCTTGATGACTTGAAGCGCATGAGCCGGATGATTGATGACATGCTTTTTCTGGCGAAATCTGACAATGGTCTAATTACGCACGAGAGCAAGCCAATAGACCTGGTGGCTGTCGTGGAAAAATTGCTTGAGTACTACCGCCTGTTGGCTGATGAACGAGGGATCGAGCTCAAGGTTTCAGGACGGGGGAGCGTGCGAGGTGATGTTCTTATGCTCCACCGAGCGATTTCCAATCTGCTCTCAAATGCGCTGCGCTACACCTATGAAGGGACGTCAATCAGTGTCGATATTCAGCACAAGGATGCGTCGGTAACGGTTGTCGTGGAAAACCATGGTGAGCCCATTGCCCCCGAACACCTTGAAAAGCTGTTTGATCGTTTTTATCGCGTGGACCCAGCGCGGCGAGAAGGAAGTCCAAGCAACGCAGGGCTAGGTCTGTCGATTACCCGATCAATTGTCGAAGCGCACGATGGCAAGATCTGGTGTACGTCAGGCGACGGGAAAACGGCTTTTCATCTTGAGTTTCCGGCCGTCGATTCGACGGTTAGCTGAGCGACAAAACATTTGGGACCAACGGCGTCTTGGCGTTGTGCGTTTAGCTACGCCTCTGCGGATTTTTCAGAGTGATTGAGCTCCCCGGTCCTGCGGTACGCCGTCTCTTTTCAGGCCTTGCTACGCTCAACGATTAGATGCCAAACATCGGATCAAGCTGACTGAAATGTAATCGAACAGTTTGTGATCGTGTGGCATCGTGTTCTCGCACTGTGACGTTAGGGCTAGCGAGTTTCTCCTGTTCAACCTGGCGAAGAGGACGGGGGCTCCGAGTTAATCAACAGTGGTTTTTAAAGAAATTAAAAACTAGTTCCTCCCAAAAAACCTCGAATCAACAGCGCTTGCTGTGAGGAGTCTTGCATGTCATTCCTTAAAACTACGTCCGTGGCCGTTGCAATCACTGCTGGTTTGCTTCTGAGTGCAGTGGCCCAGGCACATCCAAAACTTCTTTCTTCCACTCCGGCAGAAGGCTCGGATGCGGCGGCTCCGTCGAAAATCGAACTGCATTTTTCTGAGAATCTCACCACTCAGTTTTCCGGTGCAAAGCTGATCATGACCGACATGCCTGGCATGCCTAACTCCCCCATGGGTGTAAAGGCCGCTGTCGCTGCTGGTGGTGATCCGAAAACGATGGTGATTACGCCGGCTGCACCGCTGACCACCGGTACCTACAAAGTTGAATGGCGTGCAGTGTCTTCGGACACCCACCCGATCACCGGCAACTTTTCATTCAAAGTGAAATGATCCATGAGCGACTCATTAAATATCGTGGTTCGCTTTGCTCTCTATTTTGACCTGATGTTGTTATTTGGACTGGCCATATTCGGCTTGTACAGTCTCAGGGGAAAGGAAAGGGTATCGGGCACGGTCTTGAACTTTGAGTCGCTTCTTTACGGTACTTCTATTGCAGGTGTAGCTCTGTCCCTTGCTGCGATGTTGTTGCTTGCAAAAGCAATGAGCGGTGTATCGGAGCTTATGGAGCTACATCACCACATTTTTGAAATGGTCATCATGGGCACCGATGTTGGGTTGACCTGGATGGTTCGGATAGCCGCCTTGGTGGGGGCAATTCTGGGCGTCGCGTTGAATAAACGATATCCGACACCCAGCCTCTGGATCGTCACCGCCTGTGGAGCAATCGCGTTGGCCACGCTAGCCTGGACAGGGCATGGTGCCATGGACGAAGGCAGCCGCCGCTACTGGCATTTTCTCTGCGACATTTTCGATTTATTAGCGGCAGGTGGCTGGTTGGGTGCTCTAGCGGCCTTCGCTCTACTGCTGCGGTTGAAATCGCTGAAGGGTGAGGAGGAAGCACGTATTCTTGCCCGCGTGCTGACTGGCTTTGAGTCGGCCGGCGGTGTGATTGTTGCGATCATAAGCGTTACGGGAGTAGTAAATTACCTTTTCATCGTCGGTCCCAACCTTGATGAGGTCATGCTCAGTACCTATGGCCAGTTGCTGTTTTTGAAGATCCTGCTCTTTGCCGGGATGATCGTTTTAGCGACGCTGAACCGCTTTCACTTAAGCCCGCTATTGGAGCGCTCGGTTCGCAATGGTCAATACTCTGTAGCGGTCAATGCCTTGCGCCGCAGCATGAAATTCGAATTCCTGATGGCAATCCTCATCATCTGTCTTGTCGCATGGTTAGGCACGCTAAGTCCTGAAATGGAAATGAGCGCGCAATAGAGGTTTCTGGCAGCTAACCAAGAAGCCTAGAACGTGATTGTTAGCACCATTTCTACTGGCTACACTTCAGCCCATGACACGCTATCTACGGCTTTGCCTGATTTTCCTGATTAGCCTGGCGCTTCCCTTCAGCGGGATGGCGGGTGTTCAGGCGCCGACAGAGCCGTGCCCGATGCAAACCATGGGCATGGCGATGATGGACGGCATGGGCCAAGACTGCTGCCATGACATGAAAAGCCCAACCGAGCACGGTAAACCCTGTAAGCCGGGCCAGGAGTGCAAGACCGGCGGCATGCTGCAAGTCTCCATCATCAAGCCTCCGGTGACCCTGTCGAGCCCCCTCGCAGCGTCCATCTCCATAGATTCCCATCCTGTCCAAACTCCATCAGGGGTATGGCGACCTCCCCGCATTTGATTCCTGTACCACACTGAGCCTCATTCCGCGTCAGGCGGTATGGGATATCTGCGTGCATCTCTCATGAAGCACGCAGTGGATCATCACAGGAATCGTGAACATGAAATCCAAGTGCTATTGCACAGGGCGGCCCCTCGTGGCCATCTTGGCGGCAAGCGTATTGGCCACGCCGAGTTTCGCTGCTGCGTTGACACTCGATGATGCTTTGCAGCTGGCTGAAACCAATGCGCCGTCGCTGACTGCACAAGATGCAAAAATTCGTGCCGCCACTAGTGCAGCCATCCCAGCCGGGGAACTACCCGATCCCAAGTTGCTGGTAGGTATACAGAACTATCCCATTGGGGGGCCGGATCGCTGGAGCATCGATCAGGACTTCATGACCATGCAAATGGTCGGTGTCAGTCAGGAAATGCCGAACAGCGCCAAACGAAAAGCCCGAATCGAGGTTGCTGATGCAGCCATTGACCGCGCTGCCGCTGAGCGTCTGGTCGAACGTCTAAAGGTTCGTCAGGCCACGGCGCTGGCCTGGATCAGCAGCTATTCCGTTGAGCGTAAAGACGCGCTGTTCCAGGACTTCTATAGGGAAAACCGCCTGCTGGCCGATACCGTCCGCGCGCAGATTGCCGGTGGCCGCGCTCAACCTGCTGATGCCGTCACGCCCAAACAGGAGGCGGCACAACTGGAAGAGCAGCAGGACGATCTGATTCGCCAGAGATCGCAAGCCCGAGCAGCTTTGAAGAGCTGGATTGGACCAGCCGCAAACGATAAACCTGTGGGCAGCTTGCCTGAATGGCCTGTAGAAGCCTCTGGGTACTCTCACAACGTTCAACATCACCCAGAATTGGCAGCGTTTGCCCCAATGACCCGCGAAGCGCAGGCCAAGGTGCGCGAGGCCGAAGCGGAAAAGCGGTCTGATTGGAGCTGGGAAGTCGACTATCAGCATCGCGGCCGAGAGTTCGGCGACATGGTCAGCGTGCAGTTTTCATGGGATCTACCACTGTTTCCTGACTCGCGACAAAACCCAAAAATCGCAGCCAAGCATGCGGAACTCAGTCAGCTTGAGGCTGAGCGTGAGGTCCTTTCACGCGAGCACACCCAGCAATTGGAGGATGACTTAGCGGACTATGAGCGCCTGAACCGCGCCGTTCATCGAGCCCAGACCAGCCTGCTCCCTTTGGCTAAGGAAAAGGTCGAGCTCACTATGGCCAGCTATCGCGCCGGCAAAGGCGATCTGAACTCCGTCGTGGCCGCTCGGCGCGAGCTTATCGAAGCCCGTCTCAAGCAGATTGATGTTGAAGAGCAGCGTGCTCTCACCAGCGCTCGCCTGTATTTCGCCTATGGGGAGTCCGCTCAATGATCTCTCGAACATGGAAAGGGGTTTTTGTTGTCAGCATCTCAATTGCTTTGGGAGTCGCCGGTGGTTACTGGTTGGCTCAACCGAGGGTGAGCGCAGTACCGGATGCAGCATCGGAGCCGAAGCCGGAGTCCTCAGTCGATCGCAAGGTTCTGTATTGGTACGACCCCATGTACCCACAACAGAAATTCGATAAGCCGGGTAAGTCGCCCTTCATGGACATGGAGATGGTCCCTCAGTACGCGGATAGCAAGGGGGACAGCGCCACTGTTCGCATTGATCCAAGCCTGACCCAGAATCTTGGTGTGCGACTGGCTACGGTCAATCGAGGTGTGTTTGCTTCGAGTCTGGACGTTGTAGGTGTATTGACCTTCAACGAGCGTGACGTCGCCGTCATCCAGGCCCGTACGGCGGGTTTCGTCGAGCGCGTGTATGCCCATGCTCCTGGCGATGTGATCAAAGCCAACGCCGCCTTGGCGGATATTCTTGTCCCGGAGTGGTCTGCGGCTCAGGAGGAGTTTCTCGCACTTAAGCGTAGCGGCGATGCGGGCTTGCTGGCAGCGGCTCGCCAGCGTTTGCGGCTTACCGGGATGCCGGCGGCATCGATTACTCAAGTAGAGCGCAGTGGCAAAGTCCAACCGAACCTGACCCTCACCAGCCCTATCAGTGGGGTGTTGCAAGAACTCGATGTGCGCGAAGGTATGACAGTGGCTGCCGGCCAAACACTGGCACGCGTGAATGGGTTGAGTAACGTCTGGCTGGCTCTGGCGGTCCCGGAGACTGAATTCGGGTCGATACAGCTGGGACAAGTGGCTGAGGCGCGTTTGCCCGCGTTCCCAGGCGTCGTGCTCAACGGCGTGGTAAGCGCGATTCTTCCAGAAACCAATCCCGATAGTCGCACCCTTCGCGTGCGCGTCGAATTGCCTAACCCGCAAGGCCGTCTCAGGCCGGGTATGACCGCACGCGTGAGCCTTAATCGCGCGACGGAGCAAAGTGTGCTGTGGGTGCCGAGCGAGGCGGTCATTCGCACCGGTCTACGTGCCCTGGTGATGCTCGCTGAAGACGCCGGTCGCTATCGTCCCGTGGAGGTGCAACTTGGGCAGGAAAGCGATGGCAAGACGGCGATATTGAAAGGGTTGGAAGAGGGCCAAAAAGTGGTTAGCTCTGGCCAGTTCCTGCTCGACTCAGAGGCCAGTCTTAAAGGCATCGTTGCCAAATCAGAGGAACCTTCACCCACCAGTGCAGCCGCCGCCGGTTTGCATGAAGCGGATGGGCAAATCGTTGAGATCAACGATAAAGAAGTCACTCTCGCTCACGGCCCTTTTAAGACGCTGGGCATGCCTGGCATGACGATGACGTTCCCGCTCGCCAATCCCGCTCTGATGCAGGGTCTTAAAACGGGCGACAAGGTCCGGATAGGTGTGAATCAGACCGACGACGGCTTGCGTGTTGAGCGTCTGGACAAATCAGGGGGCCAGCCATGATTGCAGCCCTGATTCGTTGGTCCGTAACCAACCGATTCCTGGTGCTACTGGCGACGCTGTTTATCACGGCGTGGGGCATTTGGTCGGTGCAGAGCACGCCCATTGATGCGCTACCAGACTTGTCCGATGTGCAGGTGATCATCCGCACCCCGTATCCTGGACAAGCACCCCAGATTGTCGAGAACCAGGTCACCTATCCGTTGGCCACCACCATGCTCTCAGTACCAGGTGCCAAGACGGTGCGTGGTTATTCCTTTTTCGGTGACAGCTTTGTCTATGTGCTGTTCGAAGACGGCACTGACTTGTACTGGGCTCGCTCGCGGGTGTTGGAGTACTTGAGCCAAGTACAAAGCCGCTTGCCGGCCAGCGCCAAGCCAGCGTTGGGGCCAGATGCGACAGGCGTAGGATGGATCTTCCAGTACGCGCTGGTGGATCGCACTGGCGGGCATGATCTGGCGCAGCTACGCGCACTTCAGGACTGGTTCCTCAAGTTTGAACTCAAGACCCTGCCCAATGTGGCGGAAGTGGCCACTGTGGGCGGCATGGTCAAGCAGTACCAAGTGCAGCTTGATCCGCTCAAACTGGCCAGTCTTGGTATTACGCAGGCCGAGGTGACCGAAGCGATCGGCAAGGCCAATCAGGAAACGGGTGGCGCGGTGCTGGAGATGGCAGAGACCGAGTTCATCGTGCGTGCATCCGGCTACCTGAAGACGCTCAATGATTTTCGGGCGATCCCCCTCAAGCTGGGATCGGGCGGTGTGCCGGTGAACTTGGGCGATGTCGCCACGATCCAGTTGGGGCCGGAGATGCGCCGTGGCATCACCGAACTCGACGGCGAAGGCGAGACGGTTGGCGGCGTGGTGATTTTGCGCAGCGGTAAGAATGCTCGCGAGACCATTGCGGCGGTCAAGACCAAACTCGACGAGTTGAAAAGCAGCCTTCCGGCCGGAGTGGAAATTGTCACCACCTACGACCGTGGGAAACTGATTGACCGCGCTGTTGAAAACCTCAGCCCCAAGCTCATCGAAGAGTTCATCGTTGTCGCATTGGTTTGCGGGATCTTTCTTTGGCACCTGCGCTCCTCTCTGGTGGCTAGTATTTCCCAGCCGGTCGGTGTACTGATGGCCTTTATTGTCATGCGCTACCAAGGGCTCAACGCCAACATCATGTCCCTGGGTGGGATAGCCATCGCCATCGGCGCCATGGTCGATGCTGCTGTGGTGATGATCGAAAACGCACACAAGAAAGTTGAGGCATGGCACGTGGCCAATCCAGGTGAGGAACTGAATGGTGAACGTCATTGGCAGGTAATGACCGAAGCGGCGACTGAAGTTGGACCAGCCCTATTCTTCTGTTTGTTGATCATCACTCTTTCGTTCATTCCGGTGTTCACCCTGCAAGCGCAAGAGGGTCGGCTGTTCGGCCCGCTGGCTTTCACCAAGACCTACGCCATGGCTGCAGCAGCGGGATTGTCAGTGACCTTGGTGCCGGTTTTGATGGGCTACTGGATTCGGGGACGGATTCCTAATGAAAAAAACAACCCGCTGAGCCGCTGGCTCATCCGGATCTACCAGCCGGCTCTGGATGCAGTGCTGCGGCGACCGAGGATCACGCTGCTTGTGGCGGCGTTGGTGTTTTTTAGTGCGCTATGGCCAATGTCGCGCTTGGGGGGCGAGTTTCTTCCGCCTTTGAATGAGGGCGACCTGCTCTATATGCCTTCGGCGCTGCCCGGATTGTCCGCACAGAAAGCGGCGCAACTGCTGCAACAGACCGACCGCCTGATCAAGACCGTGCCAGAGGTCGAACATGTCTTCTGTAAAGCGGGACGTGCCGAAACTGCCACCGACCCGGCGCCGCTGGAGATGTTCGAAACCACCATCCAGTTCAAGCCACAGCAGCAATGGCGACCAGGCAGGACTCCGGAAAAACTGGTGGAGGAGCTGGACCGAGTGGTGCGAGTTCCTGGGCTGACGAATATCTGGATACCACCGATTCGCAACCGAATAGACATGCTGGCTACGGGGATCAAAAGTCCTATTGGTGTAAAGATTGCCGGCACCAACCTGACGGAAATCGATTCGGCGACTCAGGCGGTCGAGCGAGTGGCCAAGGGCGTAGCCGGTGTCAGTTCGGCTCTGGCCGAGCGATTAACCGGTGGACGTTACATCGACGTGGATATCGACCGACAAGCCGCCGCCCGATACGGACTGAATATCGCCGATGTGCAGTCGATCGTGGCCGGCGCTATCGGCGGGGAAAATGTCGGTGAAACCATTGAAGGGCTTGCACGCTTCCCAATCAACGTCCGTTACCCTCGGGAGTGGCGGGATTCGCTTAGCGCTTTGGAGCAGTTGCCAATCTACACCCCGCTAGGCAGCCAGATCACCCTTGGCACAGTGGCGAAGATCAAGGTCAACGACGGGCCGCCGATGCTCAAAAGTGATAACGCACGGCCTTCAGGCTGGGTGTACATCGACGTGCGTGGCCGGGACATTGCATCGGTAGTCGCCGATCTACGTCGGCTCGTCAGCGAGCAGGTCAAGTTGCAGCCCGGCATGAGCCTGAGCTACTCAGGTCAGTTCGAGTTTCTTGAGAGGGCAAATGCACGACTAAATCTGGTGGTCCCCGCCACGCTGCTGATCATCTTCGTCCTGCTTTACCTGACATTTGCACGCTTTGATGAGGCTTTGCTGATTATGGCCACGCTGCCATTCGCTCTCACGGGCGGAGCATGGTTTCTCTATCTGTTGGGATTCAAGCTGTCGGTTGCCACCGGGGTCGGCTTTATCGCCCTGGCTGGAGTTTCTGCCGAATTTGGCGTGATCATGCTGCTCTACCTGAAAAATGCCTGGGCCGAGCGTCAAGAGCTCGGTGACAACACAGAACGCGGGTTGATGGCCGCGATTCGTGAAGGCGCTGTGCAGCGCGTTCGCCCCAAGGCCATGACCGTTGCGGTGGTTATCGCTGGTTTGTTACCAATACTTTTAGGAGGTGGTGCCGGCAGCGAGGTGATGAGCCGCATTGCCGCCCCGATGATTGGCGGTATGGTCACGGCGCCGTTGCTGTCGCTGTTCGTCATTCCGGCGGCCTATCACCTCATGCGCCGTCGACGCCTATCCGCTGAGCCTGGCAGGCACTAACGCGGAAAAAATGTGCAAAAGGGGCTGCGCTTGCAGCCTCGTTTGAGTTGCACATCTCGTTGTCATCAGTTCTACGCGCGGTATGTATCGAAATTAGCGAGTTTATGTATTTTGCATAAACTCGCTAATTTCGATACATACGCTGTGGTCAGTGCCATTCCCCACCAGCACTTGCTAGAAAAACGCCCGCTTCCATCACTGCGTTTCGATGAGCCAAAAAAAGCACCCTGCTCAAAGCCGACTTAGCATTCGTCACCCTGATATCTCTCTTGAAATTGAGGCAAATGACCTTAATATGATCTTATCTTGCCGTCATCGTTTTCGATCATGGATGTTTCTCGGGGGGTAGGTCGGAATGGCAGAACAAGAAGACGCAAAGCCTGCGAGTGGGCGCTTTAATACGAATGATGAGACGAAGCGGATCGTATGGACACAGACCGCTGGTCATTGTGAACTGTGCGGCGCAGATCTAACGTTCGACTATCGTGCCGGCAAGCCAATGAAATGGGGCGAAGTGGCGCATATCCTACCCGCCAGTCCCAAGGGGCCTCGGGGACGTGCGGATCATGATGCTGAGGCGCACACAAACGATACTGCCAACCTGATGCTCCTCTGCCCAGGCTGTCATGACAGAATTGATCGTGACGCAGATGGTTACCCTGAAAATAGTTGGAGCCCAAGCTGAAAGAGATTTTGCATAGGGCAATTCTTGAGGGCTTCGACGAAGCTCGGGTGGCGATTCTGTCCCGAGATTATGGGCGCGCTTACTATTGGCTTGAACGTACCCACATCCTCTCACAACGCCGCACTTTGCTACGTGCAAAGT
This sequence comes from Pseudomonas sp. CG7, assembly GCF_023701885.1. Lineage (NCBI taxonomy): Bacteria > Pseudomonadati > Pseudomonadota > Gammaproteobacteria > Pseudomonadales > Pseudomonadaceae > Pseudomonas > Pseudomonas sp. CG7. The sequence continues at coordinate 164,153 of NZ_JABAEE010000002.1, forward strand.
CACACGTCTTGATGCTGTACGTGGGCGTCAAGACACATGATCCTCGGGAGATCCTGGGACAAATAACACGAGTTATCGCTGCACTGCTATTTTCTAAAGTATGAGTGCCTTCGGGGAATGCTGGTCGTGCCCGGGTCAGTTCTTTTCAGGTGATGCCTCTTTCTCAAGAGCTGGAAACTCTTCTGAATGAAGATTGATCCTCATGCGCGGTCTGAGTCGTTGTCGCATCCGCTTACACCCATGGAGAGACATATGAGCGCTGGTCATAGTCACGGTCAAGCACGTGCAGGACATGAGAAAAAACTGTGGATCGCTCTAGCGTTAACGACGAGTTTTATGATTTCAGAGGTCATTGGGGCTTTCATTACCGGCAGCTTGGCGTTGTTATCGGACGCAGCTCATATGCTGACCGATTCCACTGCATTAGCTATTTCATTGGTCGCTATTCAGATCGCCAAGCGCGCTGCGGATAAAAAAAGGACATTCGGATATGCACGATTTGAGATTCTCGCAGCTGCTTTCAACGCGATTCTGTTGTTCATGGTGGCGGTGTACATCCTATACGAGGCCTACCAGCGGTTTAAAACTCCGACAGAAATAGAATCGATAGGCATGCTGATCGTGGCAGTGATTGGGCTAGTTGTGAACCTTGTCTCAATGCGCTTGCTGATGTCTGCCAGTGACGAAAGTCTTAACGTCAAAGGTGCTTATCTGGAGGTTTGGAGTGACATGCTAGGCTCCATAGGCGTGATAGGAGCCGCATTGATCATTCGCTTTACCGGATGGATTTGGGTTGACGCGATCGTTGCCGCAGCTATTGGGTTATGGGTCCTTCCCAGAACTTGGATCTTGCTTAAAGAAAGCATGAATATCCTGTTGCAAGGGGTTCCAGAGGGCATCGATATCGCTGAAGTGGAGCTAAGAATAAGGGCGGTTGAAGGCGTTGAAGATATTCATGATTTGCATATCTGGGCTTTGACCAGCGGCAAGAATGTCATGAGTGCACACCTTGTCGTCCAACGTTTCTCCCGCACCGAGCAGGAAATATTAGCTGAAGTAACGCACCTTATGAGCGAAGCGTTCCATATTAGCCATACGACGCTTCAATTAGAGGATTCGCGATTTCATGAAGGGCTCGAAGAAAGCGAAGGTATGCAGCACTAGTAAGATACGTCGCGAACAGCCCATGTCAATGGTAGGGCACGTAAGGGGAAGCCCCCTACACCACCAGAGTATTTCTAGAGGTATGGGGGGATTTGAGTGCGGATTATGCAAGCTTGATATTGAAACTCACCCCTGAACCCGTCTTGCCTGCTGCCAGGAAGTTTGTCCCTCGAGGTTTGGAAAGTTCAGCCTGAAAACAGTAATGCTACCAGGCATGCTCTGAACCTCCGCTGTTCCCTGATGAAGACTCATGATCGATCTGACAATCGCCAAGCCAAGACCAGTCCCACCTTCCGCACGGGAGCGACTGGTGTCGACTCTATAAAAACGGTCGAACAAGTGCGTCAGATGCTGAGGTTCGATTCCTGCGCCTGGATTGCCTACAAGTAGCGAGACTCGTTCGGCATGGCTTTCGATAACAATTGAAATAGATTGGCCGGCCGGGCAGTGGCGTATAGCGTTCGACAGCAGATTCGATATTGCTCGCTGAATCATCAGCCTGTCGCCAATGGTCTTGCCGTTTCCGGCGACGCTTAGGCTGATGCGCTTTTCTTCCGCCGACAGCGAAAACAGATCGACGACCTTCAATGCTTCATCTTCTAACGTAATTGGCTCGAACGGGACGAGCGCCGCTGGATGACTGACTTGAGCGAGGAAGAGCATATCCGAGACGATCCGGGTGACTCGGCCCAACTCTTCGGTGCAAGACTCCCACACCGCTTTGTACTCTTCTGCAGGTCGCTCCCGAGATAGTGTCACTTGTGCCTTCCCCATCAAATTGGTGATTGGGGAACGTAATTCGTGGGCCAAGTCATCGGAAAACTGCGACAGCTGCTGAATACCACTGTCGAGTCGGGGGAGCATGAAATTGATACCATGGGCCAGTTCACTCAGTTCCTGAGGCATTTTGACCACTGAAAGACGATGACTGAGATCTTGGGCCGAGATCATGGCGGCGACCTTTCGAAATTCTCTGAGGGGAGAGAGCCCTCGTTGCACCACAGCCCAAGCGCTAATTCCAATGAGTATCAGTAAAAGCGGTAGAGCAATGATCGTCGATCGAAGATACGCGCTGAGCAATGCTTCATCGTTCGCACTATCCATGGACAGCAAAACGGCGACATTTTTACCATTCTTCAATCGGATGAGTTTGTATGCGGTGAGGAAGTGTCGACCCTCACTATCGGAATTTGAAGAATATGAGAGATTGTCGATGGCGGCATTAGCAGCTTTCAATTCGATTCGTGGATCCGATAAACCAGTTCCGAATTTTAGTACTGGCGTCCTGAGGTTTGTCAGGTCATAAATGGACAAATTTAGATTGTCGTGCCCCATGACTTGATCCAGCAAGGAGTGCGGTTTCGAGTTCACCTCCGCCATATCCTCGTAAAATGAGAGGCTGTGTTCCACCTGCTCCATTTTCTTTTCCAGACTATGTTTCGCCAATTTATCCAGCTCATGCGTAAGCGCGAAAAAGGCCAATATAGCCAGAAACACCACTAACAAGGCCCCCAAGATACTCACCGTCAAACCTAGTCGCATTGACAGGCTCGCCGGCTTCATTCGCGTGCCTCCAATACATAACCAACCCCGCGAAGGGTGTGGATCAATTTGTTATCAAAGGGATCGTCAATTTTGGCCCTCAATCTACGGATTGAAACCTCTACAACGTTGGTGTCGCAGTCAAAATTCATATCCCACACTAAGGAGATGATTTGGGTTCGTGAGAGTACCTCTCCAGTCTGACGCATCAGTAGATGCAGAAGCGCGAACTCCTTGGTCGTCAAATCTATACGCTGCGCGCCACGAAAGGCACGGTGGCGCCCTTGATCGAGCTCCAGATCGGCTACTTTGAGTACCTGCGGTACAGGAATGTGTTCACTTCGACGCATAAGGGTTCGTACTCGGGCAAGCAGCTCTGGGAACTCAAACGGTTTAACCAGATAGTCATCAGCACCCAGATCGAGCCCGCGAATTTTGTCCGCAAGCCGTCCCCGGGCCGTCAACATCATCACCCTGGTATTGCTGCTTTGGCGCAGATGTTCAAGAACACCCCAGCCATCAAGTTCTGGAAGATTAACGTCGAGTATCACCAAATCATAGACATGTTGACGTGCAAGATGAAGTCCATCTGCTCCGGTTACCGCACGGTCGACTATATAGCCACTTTCTGTCAGCCCTTGATGCAAGTATTCGGCAGTTTTAGGCTCGTCCTCAATTACAAGGATTCGCATGATATTTCGCCCTCTTCAATAGGAAGTCAGTTGGGTCAGAAGTGTTATTGTTTTATTTTCTGAGAAGAATTATATAATTCGAAACCATTTAATTTTTTGCGCTTACCGATATCCGGCATTAGATATTAAATAATGATCTTAAAGCCTGTAGCCGCTACAGGGTCAAGCTTAAACCCCCGGTCTTGAGCCATCACAGCGACTCCTTGCGACAACGTGTCGCACTTTGACCGTTGAATCGAACACTGGGCAAGCGCCACACATGGTTAACCAAAATCGACAAGTGCTGTTCGGCAGATACCAGGTTGGTATTTGTTTCGGCATATTGCTGCCCCCACGTTCGAATCTTTCATTCCTCCTATGCTAGTGCAAAAAAAATAGCTGCATCGTTGGATAACGTATTTGTAATTTTTCAGTCACCTTGCTGATAAGTGCAAAACTTTACATTTACGTATAGAGAATAGGCGTTGAAGGAACTATGAAATTGCGTCCGCATAGAAAGTTAACTGCACCCTTGAACATACAAAAGTCCTTACTAGTTGTAGGCTTGAGTTGTATGTTCTTAATGGCAGACACCAGTTTTGCCGCAGTTTCGTCTTCTCAGACGCTGACCATGGATCAGGCACTGGAATCGGCCTTTGCTAACAATCCCGATTTGGCGGCAGCACAATGGGAAATTGGTATCAGCCAAGGAGATCGAAAACAAGCGGGTTTGATTCCCAACCCCGAGCTTTCTTGGGAAGCTGAAGATACCCGACGGAGCTCGCGCACTACGACGGTAATGATCAACCAACCGATTGAGCTTGGCGGCAAGCGCGGAGCTAGGATAGACGTTGCCAGTCGAGCCCAAGACGCGGCTAGTATTGAATTGGAGCGTAAACGCAATATTCTACGTGCAGAAGTCATCCAGGCCTTTTCTAGCGCCTCGACGGCCCAGCAGAGATTGCTCTTATCGCGTCAATCCCTTGTGCTTGCCGAGCGCGGTGTTCGTGTTGCTCAAGGACGGATTAATAGTGGTAAATCATCCCCCATCGAAGGTACACGAGCAGAGGTACAGTTATCTGAAGTGCGCCTAGAACTGCGGCGTGCTGAGCGCGACGAAGCAAATGCCTATCAGCAGCTTGCGCGCGTAATGGGCGCACCGTTGCCTTCGTTTAAATCCGTCGGTGAGTCAGACCGGCCAATGCCCAACGTTCCGGAACCGTCACTGCTGCTCAACCGCATCGGTGAAACTGCCGAATTACGATTGGCAAAACTACAAATTGATCAGCGTGAAGCTTCTCTTGATCTGGAGAAGTCTCAGCGTGTTCCAGATCTCACCGTAAGTGTGGGCAGTCAATACGATGAACGAGAACGCGAGCGTGTGAACGTTGTGGGGCTGTCGATGCCCATTCCGTTGTTCAATCGTAATCAAGGCAATGTACTGGCAGCAGCCCGCCGAGCCGATCAGGCCCGCGACCTTCGCAATTCAAGCGAGTTACGCCTGCGTACAGAAATTCAGATCGCTCTGGATCAGTGGATGACGGCGAACACCGAAGTTACCTCTTTCAATCAAACCATCCTGCCTGCCGCCCAAAATGCCGTCGACACCGCGACCCGAGGTTTCGAAATGGGCAAGTTCAACTTCCTGGATGTGCTCGATGCACAGCGCACGTTGATCAGCGCACGTAACCAATACATCCAGGCCATTGCAGAGGCAACAGACGCCTGGGTGCGCATTGAGCGAGTTTTCGGTGATGTCACTCAATTAACTCGTTCCCAGTGAATTTCATATAACGCTTTTGTACCGCTGCTCAGCACTGCATTGTCACGCTAATCCGTGACTGCCCGATTGAGCTGCGTAGGGAGTTTCCATGGATAAAAAACAAATCTTTGTGATCGCGCTGACCCTGACGGTGGGCATGGGAATCGGCTCATTCTGGGTTGGTAAAACGTCTGCACCGTCCGCCGAAGCTCAGCCTCATGAGGAGCATGGCCACGATGACGACGGCAACAAGGATGCCGGTGGGTCAACAGCTGTAGGCGAACATGCCGAGGGCGAAGAGGAGGAAGGTCACCTGACACTTAGCGAGGAGCAGATTAGCGCGGCTGGCATCCAGTTGGCCGAAGCAAAGGCACACAGCATCAGCCTGTCATTGCCCTTCCCAGGAGAAGTCCGGTTCGATGACGACCGGACTTCCCATGTCGTGCCCCGAGTGCCTGGCGTCGTCGAGTCGGTACATGTCAATCTTGGCCAGCCGGTGAAAAAAGGCCAGCTACTAGCCGTGATCGCCAGCCAGCAAATTTCTGATCAGCGTAGTGAGCAAGCCGCAGCGCAACGTCGTCTGGAGTTGGCGCGTACCACCTACGAGCGTGAGCGACAGTTATGGCAAGACAAAATCTCTGCCGAACAAGATTTCCTTCAAGCCCGTCAGGCTCTGCAAGAAGCTGAAATCGCCCTCAGCAATGCCCGTCAAAAAATCAGCGTACTCAGTGGCAGCTCGGTAGCCAGCGGCGGCAACCGGTATGAGCTGCGTGCGCCGTTCGATGGCGTCGTGGTTGAGAAACACTTGGGCCTTGGTGAGGTTGTCAGTGAAACCACCAATGCCTTCACTCTCTCAGACTTGTCGCGTGTGTGGGTAACTTTTGGCGTCTCCCCCAAGGATTTGAACAAGGTGCTGGTGGGCAAGTCCGTCACCGTCAATGCCCCAGAGTTAAGTGCCGAAGTCACCGGCACCGTGGCCTACGTAGGAAGTTTGTTGGGCGAGCAGACCCGTACCGCCACGGTCCGCGTGACCCTACCCAATCCGAAAGGCGCCTGGCGTCCCGGACTGTTCGTTACCGTGCTGGTAGATACCGATACCCGGCAGACGAAAGTCGCGGTGCCAGAAGTGGCGATCCAGACGGTCGAGGATAAACCGACAGTTTTCGTTCGAACTGATGACGGATTTAAGGCGCAGCCGGTGGAAATAGGCAGTCGTGCGGCGGGTCTGGTTGAGATCACAGAGGGCCTGGAGCCCGGTGTTCAAGTCGCTGCTGCCGGCAGCTTCATTCTGAAATCAGAGCTGGGTAAAGCCTCGGCTGAACACTCCCACTGATCCGCCATTTCCACGAGAAGGTTCTTATGTTCGAACGCCTGATCCAATTTGCAATCGAGCAACGCATCATCGTGCTGCTCGCGGTTCTTCTCATGGCTGGCCTCGGCATCGCCAGCTATCAGAAACTTCCGATCGACGCAGTACCCGACATTACAAACGTCCAGGTGCAGATCAACACGGGTGCCGCAGGTTTCTCGCCACTGGAGACAGAACAGCGAATCACCTTCCCCATCGAAACCGCCATGGCCGGCTTGCCAGCTCTTGAGCAAACGCGTTCGCTCTCACGCTCAGGTCTGTCGCAAGTCACCGTGATATTCAAGGAAGGCACCGACCTGTTTTTCGCCCGGCAATTGGTCAATGAGCGACTGCAGGTGGCCAAGGAGCAATTACCCGAGGGCGTGGAAGCGGTCATGGGGCCGCTCTCTACCGGCCTGGGTGAGATTTTCCTCTGGACAGTCGAGGCAAAAGAAGGCGCCGTTAAAGAGGACGGCAGCCCTTACACCCCGACCGACTTGAGGGTGATCCAGGATTGGATTATCAAACCTCAGTTGCGCAACGTTCCCGGCGTCGCCGAAAGCAACACCATTGGTGGTTTCGCCAAAGAATATCAAATTGCTCCCGATCCAAAACGCTTGGCGGCGTACAAGCTGACTCTGACTGATCTTGTGACGGCGCTGGAACGGAATAATGCCAACGTCGGTGCCGGATACATTGAACGCAGTGGTGAACAACTCCTGATTCGTGCTCCCGGGCAGGTGGCAACCACCGACGACATTGCCAACATCGTGATGGCCAACGTCGATGGCACGCCGATCCGCATCAAGAATGTGGCAACAGTTGATATCGGCCGTGAGCTGCGCACGGGGGCCGCTACCGAAAACGGTCGTGAAGTCGTGCTTGGCACTGTGTTCATGTTGATCGGTGAAAATAGCCGAACCGTCTCTCAGGCCGTTGCCGCCAAACTGGAGCAAGTCAATCGGTCACTACCTGAGGGGGTGGTGGCGGTCACGGTATACGACCGTACCAATCTCGTGGACAAGGCGATTGCCACGGTCAAAAAGAACCTGATTGAAGGTGCGATCCTGGTCATCGCAATTCTGTTCCTGTTCTTGGGCAACATTCGCGCCGCATTGATCACTGCCATGGTTATTCCTTTGGCCATGCTGTTCACATTCACCGGTATGTTCACCAACAAAGTCAGCGCCAACCTGATGAGTCTCGGCGCGTTGGACTTCGGCATCATTGTTGACGGAGCGGTGGTGATTGTCGAAAACGCGATCCGGCGCTTGGCTCATGCACAACAGCACCATGGACGTATCCTCACACGTTCCGAACGGATGCATGAAGTGTTTGCAGCGGCAAAGGAAGCGCGCCGCCCATTGATTTTCGGTCAGTTGATCATCATGGTCGTGTATCTCCCGATTTTTGCCCTGACCGGTGTTGAAGGGAAAATGTTCCACCCCATGGCGTTTACAGTCGTAATTGCCCTGCTGGGCGCCATGCTGCTGTCCGTTACCTTTGTTCCTGCGGCGATTGCCATGTTCGTAACTGGCAAGGTCAAGGAACAAGAGAACGTGATCATGCGTGGCGCGCGTCGGATGTATGCACCTGCGCTGGATTGGGTCATGAACCACCGATCAGTAGCCTTTGCCATGGCACTAGGCCTCATTGCAGTGTGCGGGGTTGTCGCCAGTCGAATGGGAAGTGAGTTTGTACCGAGCCTCAGCGAAGGGGATTTTGCCCTGCAAGCACTACGCGTGCCGGGCACCAGTCTGACGCAATCGGTAGAAATGCAGCAGCGTTTGGAAAAGCTAGTGCTGGCAAAAGTGCCTGAAGTCGAGCGAGTTTTTGCTCGTACCGGTACCGCAGAGATTGCCTCCGATCCAATGCCGCCGAATATCTCTGACAGCTATGTGATGCTTAAGCCTAAGGATCAATGGCCTGACCCGAACAAATCCCGGGATGAGTTAGTCGCGGATATTCAAAAGGCTACGGCCGCGATGCCCGGCAGCAACTATGAGCTTTCGCAGCCAATTCAATTGCGTTTCAACGAGCTGATATCAGGCGTGCGCAGTGACGTAGCCGTTAAGGTCTTCGGTGATGACATGGTAGTGCTTAACAGCACAGCTGCGAAAATCGCTGCCTCTATGCAGAAGGTCGAAGGAGCTTCAGAGGTCAAAGTCGAGCAGACCACAGGGCTACCAGTACTTACCATTAACATCGACCGTGACAAGGCCGCGCGTTATGGCCTGAATGTTGGTGATGTACAGGACACCATAGCGGTAGCGGTTGGTGGTCGCCAAGCGGGTACGATGTATGAAGGAGACCGTCGTTTCGATATGGTTGTGCGTTTATCCGATGCCATGCGCAAGGACATTGAAGGGTTGTCTACGTTGCTGATTCCAGTACCGGCGCTGGTCAATGGCAATGCAGAACAGATTGGTTTTATTGCCCTCTCAGAAGTGGCAACTCTCGATCTGGTGCTTGGGCCGAACCAGGTCAGTCGCGAAAATGGTAAGCGTCTGGTAATCGTAAGCGCTAACGTGCGAGGTCGGGATATAGGCTCTTTTGTTCAAGAGGCCAGCAGCGCTATTGATCGAGAGGTACAGGTGCCGGCTGGTTATTGGACTAACTGGGGTGGGCAATTTGAGCAACTCCAGTCGGCTGCGAAACGTCTCCATATCGTTGTCCCGGTGGCCCTGCTCCTTGTATTTGCCCTGCTTTTCATGATGTTCAACAATCTCAAGGACGGCCTCCTGGTATTCACCGGTATTCCATTCGCGTTGACTGGAGGGGTCATGGCTTTGTGGCTACGTGACATCCCGCTATCGATCTCGGCGGGTGTTGGTTTCATTGCTTTGTCGGGGGTTGCGGTGCTGAACGGTTTGGTGATGATAGCGTTCATTCGCAATCTTCGAGAGCGGGGGTATTCGTTAAATTCTGCTATCAATGAAGGAGCCCTCACGCGGCTTCGTCCGGTATTGATGACAGCTTTGGTGGCTTCCCTCGGCTTTATACCTATGGCTCTGGCCACTGGCACCGGGGCAGAGGTTCAACGACCACTGGCCACCGTTGTGATTGGGGGCATCCTGTCCTCGACTGCATTAACGCTGTTAATACTGCCTGCGCTCTATCAATGGGTGCACCGCCACGATGAAGATGAACCCGCAGAAGGGAGAATAACAACCCAATAGTTCTTTTGGTTTTGAGCCCGCTGCGGTTGTTCATCAGCGGGTTTTTTATACCAGGAACGATTACGAATATGTAATCTGAGCGCCACCGTGATGATAGGTTCGCATTGATACCCTAATAGCGTTATCTATATGAGGTGTCAGAATGAAACTTACTAAAATCTTTGCTGTTGCGGGCGCTTTGGCCCTTTCTTCATTCGCTATGGCGGAAGGCGGTGGAGACAGAACATTCGAGAAGATGATGGCGGCAAAAGATCTGGCAATGGAGAAGTATGTGGCGAAACAAGGAAAAAATGCCTCAGTGGTGTCAAGTGACGAAAAGAATGAGAAGGCTAAGTAAGCGTAGCCATGCAGTTTGGAATCAGCCCGCCCCTAGGCTCCTAGTGGCGGGTTTTTTTTGCCGGTTTGATTACATACTTGTAATTTTAGCGCCACCCGGTCGCAATCATTAGCCTGATATTATCTTGACTGTATTAGTTGAGGTGCTGAATATGAAATCTATCAACATTTTAGCTTTGTTCGGAGTTTTAGCTGTCTCGTCAAGCGTGTTTGCAGAGGGGGGAGGAGATAAGGCTTTCGAAAAAATGATGGCTGCCAACACCAAAGCTATGGAGAAGTACGCAGTCAGCCAAGGAAAAAGCGCGCCGGTACCGAAGCGATATGAATATGGAATGAAGGTGGATGTGGTAAAGGTGATCAGTGTGGTGCGGCCTGCGAAAATCTGCGCAGTAGTGCCGGCCGCAATGACTTATGAAGACTCCGTAGGGCAACTAAACACGATCACTTACACTGTAGCTGGAGACTGCCGTAGGCGAGGCGGTTAATACCTGCGCTGTCATATGACAATTAAACGCGCGACCCGCTTCGTTAGTCAAAGGTGTCGGGCGTTTTTGTTTGTTCGAGTTCTGAAAGGCAAAAAAAGACGCCCCGAAGGGCGTCTCAAAATTCACCTTACCAAAGGAGCAAAGGAGCTTCCAAAGGTGAATGGATATGACAACTGAACAGCATTGAGTTTGGATTTTCACAATCTAGCTACTCATCCATAGAACCCCAGCCAGATGCGCTAGCTAAGATTCTATCAACTCACGATAAGTATAAAAAACATAACCTAACGTGAAGATGATTGAAAAATGACATTTCTGTAACTTTTCGAAGGACGGGACGCTCGCACAGCGAGTCATCCCGTTCGATGTCACATGACAGCTAATGGATACTCAACAATCACACGTACTTCATCAAGGTCAGATTCAAACGCTGTAGCACGAGTGTTTGCTTGGCGCAGGCGGAAAGACATGTCCTTCAAAGATCCGGTCTGAACGACATATTTCACCTCAATATCGCGTTCCCAGCGTTTCTGATCGGTCAGCGGATTTCCCTCTGCATCCCGTCGCATGTAGGTTCCATTAGCGTTGGAGTAATCGGCATCGGTGCCACGGGCGTAACGTGTCATAAACGACAGTCCTGGCACGCCATATGTCGTCATATCCAAGTCGTATCGGACCATCCATGAACGCTCTTTAGGCGAGTTGAAATCGCTGTATTGGATTGAGTTGTCGAGAAAAATGGAATCCGATTGGCGGAGGTAGTCGAAGTCGTCGTTACCATTGTTTCGTTGGTGAGACAATGCGACAGAGTGTGCGCCATACTTCACGCCGACTTTAGCACTCCAAATATTATTGTTGAATTCACCTAGCAATTTTTTGCCTTCGTCGACGGCTTTGTAGTAGTTCAAGCCGCCGAATACGGAGAGTTCATCCGAAAGCGAATAGTTTAATCCCGTGCCGGCATAATATTGATTCCAGGCGTCTTTAAGGCGGCTGGAGTAGAGGCTAACGATCACATTCTTGTTCAGATTGTAGTCACCGCCAAAGTAGCCGACCCACGGTGAATTAACAGGTCCGGCATAAAATGTCGCGAAATTGTCGCGCATATTGCTGGAAGTTGGCTGGCTCATAGCGTGAAGGCGGCCCGCCTGAACAGTCAATCCGTCAAAGCTGGTGTTTGTCGCCGTTACGCCTGTGAAACTTTCTGGTAGAAGTCTGGAGTCACCAGCGGCAACGACTGGGTTAGATGGGAATACGTCGCCGACCTTTACTACCGTGTCAAAGGCGCGAATTTTTGCTGCACCTCCAATTTTAGTATATTCGTCTCTAGCCTGCCCATCACTATTGACCGGTAGTACATCGAACGAACTACGGCCACCATTACGCCCGTCACCTGAGTCGAGTTTCAATCCGATCATGGCGAACGCGTCAACACCGACACCCACAGTGCCCTGAGTAAACCCGGACTCGAATTTACTAATGATGGCATGTGCCCAGGCCTCGGAGTAACCGTTGCCCGTTGCACTCGATTGGCCGTTGCGATGATCACGATTGAAGTAATTGTTTCGGTTGAGAACAGTAAGGCTGCTGCCTTCCACAAATCCTTCGGCCTTTTCTTCCGCAAATACCGTGGACGGGCCAGAACTGACAACGATCGCCAACGCGGCCATCGAAAATTTCGTGTTGTTATTCATACATCACTCCTTAGGTTCGGCAGAACTAGAAAGCTCTTCGGCTGGAATTATTGTTTACAGAAAGCAGGATGTGCCTCCCGCATCGTCGCCGAGCTGTATCGTTGCAATCTGGAGATAACGTGGACATGATCAGAAAATTACAATTTTGTAATGTAAATCTGCTTTTTTAAAATTGCCTTTATTTGGAGCGCGTGTCAGCTGATGTGCAGATCTTGTTTGCTACCTTAACGTTCATGGGAGCCTTATGATCCGCAGCGCACCGGGTATTCACACGCAATCTGCGCTCAGATCGTATCGGTCCAACGAAACGCCTTTTTTGACGCAACTGCGAAGCTAATGATGTCCGCCGAGCCAATACGTGGGTGGCTGTATTCGCGGTGAGGTGGGAGCCTGTTGGTAATCCAGAATGTATTACGCTTACTTCGTAGGTGGGAGGGACACGAACCATGGCTTGCCAGCGGCTAGCGACGAGTCCTCCCCGAGCGACATGTACGTACTAGATACGAAATCATCTAAGCTTATCCATGGCTGGGAACGGCTCAAATCGTTACTCGACCAATGCCTAAGCTTCATGCTTACAGCCATTGGCTGACATCTCTGAACGGCCGGAAAGAGCGACTGATGCATTTTCAAACGGCGCGCATACCGGCTGCTTCGCTTTTCCTAGCTATGGGGCTCGAGGGTACGAGATCACCTCTTCGGTATATTCTAAGACGGAGCAGACAAGCTTAAGACAGGAATTGTGCGATCACTGAAGAGACGTGTACGCAAATTAGCGAGTTTATCTCTTTCACATAAACTCGCTAATTTCAGTACATACGCTGTGGTCAGCGCTCTTAATAAGTCGCATTTACCATAAAACGGCGCCGCCATTCCCCCTTCCGTTGGGGTCAAATACGACCTTGGTGCTTAAGACGATTCAGCCTCCGCCACTCTCAGATCTTTCTTGTATTTGGGGTGAATGACCTTAAGATGATTTTATCTGGCCATCATCGTTTTTTTCATGGATGTTTCTCGGGGGTAGGTCGAAATGGCAGAGCAAGAAGACGCTAAAGTCGCGAGCGGGCGCTTTAACACGAATGATGAGACGAAGCGGATCGTGTGGATACAGGCCGCTGGTCATTGTGAACTGTGTGGTACAGATCTAACGTTCGACTATCGTGCCGGCAAACCGATGAAATGGGGCGAAGTGGCGCATATCCTACCCGCCAGTCCGAAGGGGCCTCGGGGCCGCGCAGATCATGACGCTGAGGCGCATACCAACGATACCGCTAACCTGATGCTCCTGTGCCCAGGCTGTCATGACAAAATTGATCGTGACGCAGATGGTTACCCTGAAAATGATTTGAGTGGTTTACACCAAGCGTACATGGAACGCATCCGACTCGCCGCAACGACCCCCGATGGTGGCAGAGCCATTCCTCTCATCGTCCAGAGTCAGCATTTCCAGACTGTCACCGATATTCCCGTTCGCGATCTGTTGACTGCGATGTCTGCTGAGGGATTTATCGCCTTCGATCAAGGCATCAAAATCACTTTCCCTGCACCCGGACCGCGAGGTAGGGACGCGACCTATTGGCAGAACATCAAAGACAGTGTCCAGTATGAGCTGGAGCAGCAACTCAAGCGTCGCGGCGGCACCTATGGAGACTCGCCCGCGCTGGCGGTAGTCGGCTTGGCCGACATTCCGGCCTTGATGATGTTGGGCCAAAGTATCGGCGACCGTTCCAAACGCTTGATCTTCTCCTTTCACCGCGAGCATCTTTTGCGCTGGCCCGATCAGTCCGCTGAGCCGCCCGCTTTTTTGTTTACACCTCCCTCCGACGGCGACGGGCCACTTGCGCTTGTGCTCTCCATTTCTGCGCAAGTTCCAGTTCGCGACGTGACCGACGCTCTGCCCGGTGCACGTATTGCAGAGCTGTCGATCCCAGAGCCAAGCTATGCGATGGTACAAAACCGTCGGGTGATTCATGCCTTTCGTGACGCACTTCAAATACGACTGAGCCAGCTTGAAGCTTTGACTCCTGACCCTATTCACGTCTTCGCCGCTATTCCTGCGGCATTGGCCATCGAGTTTGGCGCGTTGCTCACTACGCAGCATCAACATACGTACCTGATCTTCGATCGGGACAAAGAAAACCAAGATCGGTTTACGCAAACACTGCAATTGGGCTCGGTGGCCCAGGAGGCTAGGTAAATGCTTTTGAGCAACGAACAGACCAAGCGCAGCAGTTGGGAATATTTTCTGCTTCGCGCCGCGCGGGAAATCTCGCTGTCGGAAGCGCAGTACGAAAAAATTAATGCCCGCTACTCCCAACTGGAAAAAATCCTCTCGGCTTCCGACAACCCGCTGCTCGCTGAGGCCCATATTTTCGTTCAAGGCTCGATGCGGCTGAAAACGACCATCAAGCCAATCCCCGGCGCGCCTGCGGATCTGGACACCATTGATGCGGACGCGATTATCTGGCTCCCTCACGCTCAAGGCGCTGGTGCGAAGGAAGTTCTAGAAGCGATTGAGCAGCGTTTTAGGGAAGGCTCCCGCGTTCAGGAAGAAGTTAAGCAATTACGTCGTGGCATCCGGATCGTTTATGCCGACGAAAATCCAGGTTTCCACATTGATGTCACGCCTGCCCGCGCGATCAACGGAAATGGCGAAGCAAACGGCGAGGGTAAGCTGGAGGTTCCGGATCGGGTCACAGGGTGGAAAGCAAGCAGCCCTATCCCTTACTCGAACTGGTTGCAGGTTGCTTCTGCCCAGGAAATCTCTCTGGAAAGCTTGGTAGTTGCCAAAAACCAGCGGATGCTCGATGCCGCGACACAAGATCCATTGCCGCATTATCAGGATTACATCGATCAAGATCCCCTGCGTGCGACCATCAAGCTGCTCAAGCGGCATCGCGATGAATGGGCCATCAACACAAGGAGCGCTGATACTCGCCCCATATCTGCGGTCATTACCACTTTGGCTACTCACGCATACCTGGATGTCGTAAAGGAATCGCAGTCGAAGCCTCTGGCTCCGCTCGATGCAATTTTGGAAATCGTTCGCAGAATGCCGCAGCACATCGCGCATAGAGGTAGCGACTGCTATGTCTGCAACCCTGCCGATAACGGCGAAAACTTTGCAGAGAAGTGGAATCGACCGGGCGAGGGGCAAGGCTATCGTCAGGCATTCGCCAAGTGGCATGCGGACGCCAGTGCGTCTGTGTCATTAGGTTTGGAAAGTTTTGAATCCAATGATTCCTTTGCCGAGGCAGTGAAAAAGAATTTCGGTATAGCACCGGCATTCATCACGGCAGTGAACAATGAAATCCCTGCGAATTGGACGATGCCCGGCCGACCAGATGGCACTACTCGAAACTCTGCTTCGATGGGTTCGCTCTTCGGAGGGGCCAGCGGTGGCGGAACCTCTCAGTCGAGCGTAAAGCCAGTTGGACGCCTTGGCTGATCCTATTAAGACGCCATTGCAGCGCGGAATCGCCGCACTGCGAAACACCCTAGGTCAGGATGCTGCCGATGCATTGCTCCAGCCCGCACCCATGCGGGCTGACGAAGCGGCGTGCTTTCACTTCCCCTTGCCCATCGATTACACGGGGCAGGAGCGGCGACTGCGTATTGGTTTCCCCTCCAACTTTCCCCGTGGGCTCTTGCGCCTAAACGTCGAACCCTCTCCATGGCTGGTTTGGCCGCATGCCACCAAGTCGGGGCTTTGCCTTCATGGCTTTCAGGAACGCCCCATCATGGGCTCCCCGGAGGTCGTGGTAGAGGACAGCCTTGCTCGCTTGGCCCAAATCGTTTCGTTGTCCAAGATGGGATCAAGCCAGGCAACGCGCGATATCGAATTTCAGAATGAGATCACTACCTACTGGTCGTTTCAGCATGGTCAGTCATTCCAGAACCTCTTACTGTTGGATCGACCTCAGACTGCCTCGCAGTTGTTTGCGCTCAGCGATCCGCGCCGAGCTGTGCCATCCGGTCAGGAAACGGTTTGGTTAGCATCGAACGTAGCTGCACTCAAAGGGCATTACCGACGGGTTGTCGGGCGCTCCGCTGTCATTCGCGCGGCCGAAACTCCCGGTTTTTACGTCAAGCTTCAGACTTATCCGGACATACGCACCCCGGATCCCGAAGATTTATTGCTCTGGCTCACGCCACACCTTCAACCAGACGATGCCGAGCAATTGCTGGCATGGTTTGAGCTGCATGGAACGTTGCCGAGTCGATGGATTGTTCTGGAGCTTCCAGGAGGGGCAGATGCTCCAACATATTGCCTCAATGTTCGGTCGCTCGGCGTACAGCAGGAGCGGGGCGCAAAGTTTGGCTTGCGTACAGCGCGCCGTCGGCCAGCTATCGCAAATGCACATCCTCCGGCGCTCGTCCGAGCAACTGCCCTGGACGTGCTTGATCGAGCGTCCATTCTGTCCCGCGATATAAGTGGCACTGCACAGCATCTTGAAAATGCTCGAGTCGTTTTTGTTGGCGTTGGCTCATTAGGCAGTGCGGTGGCAATACAATTGGCACGATCCGGTGTCGGCCACCTAACCCTCATCGATCCTGACACTTTGGTGTCAGCCAATCTGGGGAGGCACGTACTGGGAGCGGATAGCCTAGGGAGACTGAAAGCCTTAGCGTTGAGGGACAAGATTCTGTTAGATCTTCCGACGACAGAATGTACCGCTTATGCGACTTTTGCCGAAGTGGTGATGAGCAGCAAACCAGAAGTGTTTGATAACGCAGATCTGGTGGTGATCACGACAGCAGACTGGCAGTCGGAGGTCACTGTATGGCGAGCCAAATCAAGCGGCGCTCCTTGGGGGCTTTTACAAGCCTGGAGCGAACCGTATACACAGGTAGGCCATGCTCTATTCGCACCAGCCGGCACCTTTGATGGCCGTCAGTTGTTCACGGACGTCGGCG
This sequence comes from Pseudomonas sp. CG7, assembly GCF_023701885.1. Taxonomy (NCBI): domain Bacteria; kingdom Pseudomonadati; phylum Pseudomonadota; class Gammaproteobacteria; order Pseudomonadales; family Pseudomonadaceae; genus Pseudomonas; species Pseudomonas sp. CG7. The sequence goes on from NZ_JABAEE010000002.1 coordinate 181,251, forward strand.
ATTTTCTGCATAGATTTACAGAGTGGCCGGGAGGCGGTGTTGTTCCACTGCCCGCGTGTGGCGAGAGCTTTATCCCAGGCGGCTCGCTGGGAATGACCAATATCGCCTCCATGGTGTCGCACACGGCCTTACGCGCATTGACCGGCAACATCGCCACTGCATCTTGGGTCAGCAGCATTTACAGACCTGAAGATGTGCTGAGCCTAGGAGGCCAATACCATGGGCCCAAGCTGCCAGAGGGGGCGCAGCAGATCCTACTCGAGCGCGGATGGCCGGAAGATAAGGACGAAACGGTATGACGGATATCGCATGGCGCTGGCGATGGCCGGAGGTGAATTCCGAGCTGTTGGTGTCCCAAGCTGTCGCGGACATCTTGGATAGCCATCGGCAGGGCCTTTTTGGCGTGGAGCGAGGGGGACAGTTATTCGTCAACCCGGTTGATCCGAAAGGGTTGCTGCTGGCCTTGGCCACGTTGCCTCATCGCGCCGATCGGTCAGGCTGGTCTTGGCTAGAGTTGGATGCGGAGCGGTGCCGTCAGGAGATCCAGGCTGCCAACGAACAAGGGTTACGTCTGGTGGGCTATTGGCATACGCACCCCCAATCCGTTCCGGTGATCTCTCCGGCAGACATCGGAAGCTTCTCCAAATTTGCTGCACGTTACACGCAGGATCTGCCGCACCCAATAGCCATTATTGTCGGCAAGTCCGAAAAACCAGAAGGTATCAAGGCGTGGTCGTTCAGGGACGGCAGATATGTTGAGGCAACCTGGGTCAGATGAGCTTCAAGTCCGTGCGGTGGAACGCAGGTCAGCGTTTACCTTTACCCGCTAGCATTAGTGCGAAGAGCTCTGCCTGAAAGCGGGCATCATCCAATGCGTTATGGTTCGGTTCGCTGAGTGGCTTCAGCGCAGCGGTCATCTTGGATGATTTTGTTTCCTGCCAGCTGCACCCTACAGCTCCCATGAAGTAGGCCTTCATGTCGATAGCTGTAAAACCAAAGGGGTTGGTTTCCAGGTATTTGTGGAAGTAGTAATTGACGAATGACCAGTCAAACGGTGCATTGAGTCCTACGAAAATGACTTTTTGTCCCGTTTGGCAGGACGATTTCAGCCACTGATCAAATGTCAGCATCGCCTGTTGCGGAGCGAGGCCCTCGCTCTCCAGCTTCTCCAGACTCAGCCCCGATACTGCCAGCGCTTCGGGGTCGTGTTTCGGACTGTCAGGCCGCAGTTCAAGATAGATGGACGTTTCAGGTTGGGCTACAAGACAAGCTCCAATGGAAAGCAGACTGTATTCGCCTGGTATAGGCCCAGAAGTCTCGACGTCGACGGAAACATAAAGCTCATCAGGGTGCATGTCATATCCTTTCGTGTAGTTACCTGATTACGCTCAGGCTCTTAGCCATGTGAAGGTGGAAAGGCAGGTATAGCCGTTGACCCATTTTTTGCCCTTTCACTCGTTATCCGGCGTTCGAGCAGCGGCAGTGCCTGTCTGTCAGCGGTTGCCCATTCCTTTGGTCAGCTCTGCGCCCAGGCATAATGATGTGTGTCATTCTGATGGCGGATGAGGGCCGGACGATCATGAGTGAAACCGAGCGTTGGATAGTCAAGTGCCAAAAAACTGAGGACGGTACTGGCGACATCATCATCGATCTGCCTCAAGAGTTGCTTGACCAAATGAGGTTAGGTGTTGGGGACGACCTGGAGCTAACCGTAGCGAATGGCACACTAGTGCTTACGCCCGTGCACAACGCAACATCATTGCGGCCCATGGTTTCTGGCGTCCTGCGTCAGGATGTCTATCATGCTTACCGCATGCGTCTGGAGAGGCTTCTTCATATCTCTGTCAATGCCTCGGATCTGGACATTCACGACATGATAGTAGCTGGCTTCTCGGTCAGCCTGATCAAAATGCTTTGTGATGATGGAACCTTAAGCGACGAAGAGCGCGACAGAATCATTCAACCCAAAACGCTAAAAACAAAACTGTCAGCCAATCAGCTCTTAACCCTGCCTGAGAGCGATCGCCTTTTCCGGTTTGTACATATTACCGCCATGGCCGAGGTGATCTTCGGTGACAAAGTTAAGGCCAAACAATGGCTTTCCAAACCCAAAGCCCGCTTTTTGGGAGAAAGCCCATCGTCGATGGTTGCTACAACCTTTGGCACACATCTAGTCGAAGAAATGCTGATTCAAGTGTCGGAGGGCATGTCATTTTGATTCAGCCGCAGCCAAACGGCGTCTACCGCTCCTTGAGTAACATGGATTTCAGGCGCCTATACCGGCGTCGCCTTGCCGATACGGCATCCACGGGCATCCATTGAAGCACTAGGTTTCACTCACATCGGCACGTACCGTTGAGAAAGATACACGCACGGCAATGGCATAGCTGGGTACTGGCGCAAACCACTTTATCGGGTGGCAGCTCGATAGAAATCATCCCGTTCAGTGAGATGAAGGGAGAAGACGAAACAGCCATGAGGTCACCCTGCTGCTATCCGTCGGCATCGGAACCTGGTGATCCGCTAGCAGCTAAGCTGAGTGATGCTTCTCGTTCGAATCGGATTTTTTGATCGGCAGGAGGTAGTCATGAATTTGGCAGATTATATTTCAGTGCTTTCTGATGGTGAGAAAATAGACGGATGCCAACTCACCACACCAGATGCTGTAGCGCTCGCCCGCCTGCATTTCCCTTCCCGTGCCTATTGTCTTGTTGCTGATTGGGCAATATTGGATCTCGACGTCACAACAACTCAGCTGAAAGCCATTAAGGACAGGGAGCTAATTCCTGCTCTCGTTTACGCTTCGACCGTTATCCAAGATAGTAAAGGTCGCTTCGCACCTGGTGATTGGGTCAAAACAACACTGGGTGTTTCTTTCACCCACAACTGCCTGTTTCCAACAAAAAACACAGTTTATGTGCTGATGGGGGCCGGTCGAAGGTTGCGTACAGATTTAGACATCGCACTGAGCCTGTGCTGAAAAACTCACTCCCACACAGGTGAGTGGCAAGTCGCGCTCGCATAGCGTTTCGGCATGAATGAACGCCGTCGCTGTTGTGTCAATCTATGTTGTTACCAATCGAGCATCGTATTTGAAATGTGACGCGTCTGTGTCAGTCTATGTTGCTGTTGTATGGACCCCGGATCATCCTACAGGCCCCGGTTTACTTGAGGGGCTGTGTCAAACTATGTTGTTGGTAACCACCTCCCAGCTCGACGGTTTGTGGCTAGCTTTCTGGCCAAACTAACCCCCTGAGTCCAGGGGGTTTTTTATGGGCGCAGCTAAACGCTCTGGCGATTTGGATCAGCGCTCACGCTGGACCCGGCGGGGCTGATGAATCCTGGCAAGGTCTTTACTGGTGGGCTGGAGTGACTGAAGGTATTTCTCGATTATTCCCGCAATTATGAAAAAATACTTTCATATGATGATCTGACCGACATTCACCGAGAGCTGGAAAGCGCTAGAACAACAGCGTTCATTGCAACTGGTGGCCGATGGCTGGCAGCGATACGAGGCCTTGCAAGAGAAATTACATGAATGAAGCGACAGCGCTGCAAGTGTCAACAGCTTTAGAATCAGAAAAAACTGGCGCTGGGAAGGTTCAGGGGAACAGTCTATAGTCGCTCTATAATTGTCTATAATTCCCAAGGAGAAGCCGAAATAATTGGTCTATAGTCGCTCTATAATTTTCTATAGAATCCCGCCAGAGGTACCCAATGGTCGAGATCGTTTATCACCGTCCCGTTTTGGCTGCCCGCCTTTCAAAACTGATCATGCAGGTTGCCATTGGTAGCGCTGCCAGTTCGGGCGTCTTTCTGGCTGCTCCTCGGCGTACGGGAAAGTCGACCTTCGCTCGAGAAGATTTGCGGCCAGCATTGGAGGCAGCGGGAGCGATCGTACTGTATGCCGATCTTTGGAAAGACCTGACGAAAGATCCTGGCTTGGTCATCGTAGAGGCTGTCCGAGAAGCCGTTGGCCAGAGCGAGGGATTCGTGACCCGTCTGGCGAAAAGTGCTGGTATGGAGAAGGTGACTGTCGGTGGCCTGAGTTTCAGTCTGGACAAGATTGGGCTGGGCAGGGATATCGACTTGACCACCGCGCTCGCGGCGCTTTCGGATGAGTCGAAAAAGATCATCGTCCTGATGATCGACGAAGCTCAACATGCGATCACCACGGATGAAGGCGTTGCGGCGCTTTTCGCACTGAAAGCGGCAAGGGACGAGCTAAACAGTTCGAAGCACCACGGTCTTCGCATCGTGTGCACCGGATCGAACCGTGACAAGCTCGCCATGCTCCGAAACAGTAAGGACCAAGCTTTCTTTGGGGCCTCCATGGTTCAATTTCCAACCCTGGATCAGGATTTCATAAACTGGTTCTGCGCGAATATCGATCTCGCCTATCCGCTCGATCCCTCTAATGTGTTCGAGTTGTTCAAGGAGAGTGGTTACCGACCTGAGTTGCTAGGTGCCGCCGCCGATGAGATCAGGTTCGATTTTGCGTTGGATCCTGCAACCATCCCCGAGCGATTCGCAGTGTTGGTTCGGGCACAAGCTGACGAGCTCAACGCAAACCTTAAGAAAATTATTCATAGCTTGACCCCTATCCAGTCCGCCGTTATCCGCGTCATGAGCGCCAAAGGCGATAACTATGCGCCTTTCGAGGCTCCTACCATGGAGCTCTACGCGAAAGCGATGGAGCAGGCCGGTATCGCAGAGCGCGATATAAAGGTCGAAGTACCGGGTGTTCAGCAAGCACTCATTGCCCTTCAGGAAAAGAAGCTGGTCTGGAAAGCCTCTCGTGGTGTCTACGCGGTTGATGAGCATGTCATCGTGGATCTGCTGGGTGAGGCCGGATTGCTCGAAGGCCTCTCCTAGGCTGTTCTCGAATCCGGCAGAGACCCCATAGCCTTTGGTGTCGGGGTCAGGAAGGTGTGCTGGCCGCACGCACAAGTCACTCCAGAAAACACCGATCAAAAAGATAAACGCTGGCCGGTTTGAGATTTTCCACCGTGCGTTGCGGGCGTCCGCCGTCGCCGGCTTTTTTGCGGCCGGTTTCCTGCAAATAGCCCGCCTCGGCCATCTTCAGCAAACGCTGGCGCATGCTGGTCTTGAGCACCGGGCGGTCGAGTACTACGGAGAAGATGTTCACCGCTTCCGGCGCGCTGAATTCCGGGCCCAGGAACATCAGCGGCAGGCTGCTGTAGAGGGCTTTGGACAACAATCGCTCCTGTACCGCCGCCACCAGGCTGTTGTGATCGAAAGGAAGTTTGATCGAGGCGTTCGCGACGTCCTTGAATGGGAGAAAGCCCTGGTGTTCAGCGAGCTGGACCGCTTCGCTGACAATCGCCAGGTAGAACGTCGAGGACGACCAGCAGCGCGGATCGCGGAACGCGTCGCCGACGGTGCCGACCTGTTCGATCCACGCCAGCGGCATGCCGACCTTGTTTGAATTGCGCAGGCGCTCCACGGCGTCGTTCAGCGTGAGGTCTTCGACGTCCCCGTTGACCACGATCCCGGGCAGCGCCCAATGGCCGGCGAACGGCTCGGCTTCCCGTCTGTTCAGGAGGATTTCCAGCGCCTGGGTTTCCCGGCAGAAGCGCAGCACACAGAGGTCGATAGTGTGCAGATAACCGCGCGCAGGGGCTGTGCTAGTGGGCATGTCGATTTCCGTGGGTAGCGTAAAGGTCATAGTTTAACGGGTTCATGCCGGGTGCCATCCAGTCGGTGGGAAGCGGCTTGCCCAAGGCCAGGCGTTCGCGAACCCCCGTGCTGCGCACGTGGATCTTTTCCTCCACGCGAAGGATGGAAAACCGCTCCAGCAATTCCTGGCCGCGATAGAAGGTCGGCAGCGAATCCGCGACATCCTGGCCCACCACCAACGCGATCCGCTTGCCGTTCAGGGCCAGGCTGTCGGCGAGGTGGGCGAGCAGGGTGTAGCTGTAGATAGCGCCTTCCACGCCACGGGCCACGACTTGCTCCACCCGGCTTGCACGTACTTCGGCGCAACACAGCGGCTGCACGTTCTCGACGATCGATTCCAGCCAGTTCAGGCGCACCTCATAGTCGACCATTGGCTTGCCATAAGGATGCCGGAAGCTGGGGACCACCAGAACGCGCCTGGCCTGGCGTGAGGCCTCGATCATCACTTGGGCGTGGCCGGCGTGAGGGGGATTGAAGGCGCCGCCATACAGGGCAATCTCGAACATGGCTTATCCTCTTTTGGTACATGATATGTACTCTAGCAGCAAAGTCTTTCTGATGAAAACCTGCTTTTGCTCGCTAAACTTAATTGGTCAAGAATGACTCATCAAAAATATTTCTCCGAATGGCTTGTTATGAAAGTACACCTTATGTACTCTCGTGGCCATGAAGAGGAGAAACCCAGCATGAACAGCCTGACCCGGAAAACCGCTTCCTTCGATGTCGATGCGCAAAAGAGCTTCACGCCGCTATGCCCCGATGAGCTTCCGGTGCCGGGCGGTGACCAGATTGCCGGTGAGCTGAATTTCATCGCGTCCCTGGCCAGCCTCCGCATCGGCAGCAAGGACGCCCATTCGCCCAAAGCCCCTTGGGTGGTCGCCGATCACGCACAGATGTTCGTGCCGACCGGGCTGGAGCACGCCGACATAACCTGGGTCAGCCACTGCGTTCCCGGCACCGAAGGTTTCGCCTTGCTGGACCAACTGCCGATCCCCTACGACTACGACTATTTCGTCTGGAAGGGCGTCGAGCCGGATTTGCACCCGTACGGCGCCTGCTACCACGACTTGCACGGCAAGCTGTCCACCGGGGTGATCGAGTACCTCAAAGGCCAGGCTGTGGAGCAGGTCATCGTTGGCGGGCTGGCGCTGGACTTCTGCGTCAAGACCACCGCGCTGCAACTGGCCGCCGCTGGCTTCAAGGTGATCGTTCACCTTCCGGCCTGCCGGGCCATCAGTGAGCAGGGGGCCGTTCAAGCCACTGCCGACATGCAGCAAGCGGGCATCTTGGTCGCCGCGACACGCGAAGACATCCTCCGCCTGGCAAACGCATAAGGAACAGACATGGACAGTGCATTCGATACAAACAGCGGCACCATCCAGAGTCTTCTGGATACCGACTACTACACCTTCACCATGATGCAGGCGGTCTTGCACCAGCACCCGAATGTCGAGGTGGAATACCAGTTCATCGTGCGTTCCAAGGAGCGGCTCGGTCACCTGATCCCGGACATTCGTGTCGAACTGGAAAAACTCGCCGGTTTGCAACTGCGTGAGGGAGAGCAGCGGTTTTTGTTCAACAAGCGTTTCCGTGAGTACCTGACACCGGACTTCGAGCAGTTTCTCGGCCTGTTTCGCTTCAATTTGCGCTACATCCACGTTTCGGAAGTCGACGGCCAGCTGCACATCCGCGTCCGTGGGCCGATGCTGCACTGCATCATGTTCGAGCAACCGGTATTGGCGATGGTCAGCGAACTGCGCAACCGCGAGAAGTACCCCGAAGTCGAGTTGGCCGACGTCACTCGCAAGCTGTACCAGAAGTTCGAATGGCTGGAGAAGCATGCCAGCCGCGAAGAGCTCGCCGAGTTTCGCGTTTCAGACTTCTCCACCCGGCGGCGGCTGTCGTTCAGGGCCCAGCGTGAAGTGGTGAACGTCATGCGCAGCGATTTCCCTGGCGTCTTTGTCGGCACCAGTAACGCGCACTTGGCTTACGAGTTCGATCTCCCACTGATCGGCACCATGGCCCACCAATGGCTGATGGTGCACCAGCAACTCGGGCGTTTGCGCGAGAGCCAGAACGCGGCGTTGGAAAACTGGGTGCGCGAGTATCGCGGCCGGCTCGGTATCGCCTTGACGGACTGCATCAGCACCGATTTTTTTCTCAAGGATTTCGACCTGTACTTTGCCAAGCTCTATGACGGCCTGCGCCAGGATTCCGGTGACCCGATCGTCTGGGCGGACAAGGTGCTGGGGCGTTACCAGGAGCTGGGCATCGACCCGCGCACCAAGGACCTGATGTTCTCCGATGGCCTCAATTTCGAGAAGTGCCTGCCGATCCTGCGTCATGTTCGCGGCAAGGCCAAGTTCGGTTTTGGCATGGGCACCAGCCTGGCCTGTGATGTCGACGGTGTCGAACCGCTGAGCATTGTCATGAAACTGGTGCGGGTCCACGGCGAACCGGTGGTGAAGTTCTCCGACGATCCGATCAAGAACGTCTGCGAGGATGCTTCGTTCCTGCGGTACGCCGCCCAAGTGTTCAACGTCGCCCTGATCAATCCACAAATGGGAGCCTGATATGACTACGCTCGCGCAAGAACGCATTGCCCGGGAACTGGGCATCGACCGCCAACTTACTCGGGGTGGCGAAGCCACTGAGATTGCCCGTCGGGTCGGGTTCATCAAGCAAATCCTGCGCGAGTCGGGCTGCCAGTCCCTAGTGCTGGGGATCAGCGGCGGCGTCGACTCGCTCACCGCCGGCCGCCTGTGCCAGTTGGCGGTGGAGCAACTGCGAGGGGAGGACTACTCGGCGCGGTTTATCGCCGTCCGACTGCCGTACAAGGCCCAGGCCGATGAGCAGGACGCCCAGGCTTCCCTGGACTTCATCCGACCGGACGCGATCACCACCAGCAACATCGCCGCGTGTGTCGACGGGCTGATGGGCAGTATCGCCATCGACGGCTTGCAGCCTTCGGCCGAACTCACCGACTTTACCAAAGGCAACGCCAAGGCCCGGGCACGGATGCTGGCGCAATACGCCATTGCCAACTTGAGCAACGGATTGGTGGTGGGAACCGATCATGGGGCGGAGGCGGTAATGGGTTTCTTCACCAAGTTCGGCGACGGCGCGTGCGACCTGGCACCGCTGTCCGGGCTGACGAAAACCCAGGTGAGATGGTTGGCGGACGCGATGGGTGCCCCCGCGCACCTGGTGCGCAAGGCGCCGACCGCGGATTTGGAAGACCTGGCACCCGGTAAGTTGGATGAAGTGGCGTATGGCTGTAGCTATGAGGAAATCGATGCGTACCTGATGGGCGAAGAGGTGTCGTCGCAGGCGCGACAGATCATTGAAGGCGCCTACCTCAAGACAGCCCACAAACGAGCATTGCCACGCGCCCCTGCATCGTTGTAATAGGGTTTTAATGGGACCTTTGACCTTGAACGGAGTGGGTAAATGACACAGGCAATCGGCATCAAGGACCGTGTACGCATCAAGCACGTCGAAGTCCTCTCGGACGACTGGTACGTGCTGCGCAAGACCACCTATGACTACCTCGGCCGCAATGGCCAATGGCGCGAACTGACGCGCGAAACCTATGACCGCGGCAACGGCGCCACCATCCTGCTGTACAGCAAGGCCAAGCAAACGGTGGTGTTGACCCGGCAATTCCGTTTCCCGGCCTTCGTCAACGGGCACGATGACCTGCTGATAGAAACCTGCGCCGGCCTGTTGGACAACGACGATCCACACACCTGCATCCGCAAGGAAACCCAGGAGGAAACCGGCTATATCATCCAGGACGTGCGCAAGGTGGTCGACGCCTTCATGAGCCCGGGTTCAGTGACTGAGCGGGTGCATTTTTTCGTCGGCGAATATTTCGACGAAGCCAAGCAGCACGAAGGCGGTGGCCTGGAAGCCGAAGGCGAGGAGATCGAAGTGTTGGAGCTGTCCCTCGACCAGGCTTTGGGCATGATCGAGACCGGAGAGATTTGCGACGGCAAGACCATCATGCTGTTGCAGTACGCCAAGCTGCATCGGTTGCTGGATTAGCCCCGGGCCTTTTCGCGATAGAGGGTAGAACGCATTCAAAACCCTGCGATGATCAAGCCGGATCCTGAGCATAAAATGCGCAGCCATGCTCCATGGCTGCGCGTTTTTTGTTCAGCTGGATTGGGCCTCGCTGTCTTCCTGCATATCGTCCAGGTATTGCGGCTGGTCCGTCTGGCCTGCCTGATCCGGCAGTTCGGTCACGACGCTGAAGTCGCTGATCTCGATGGCGCCGACCCCATGACCGAGCAGATGGAAGGAAAACGCCTTGCGCTGCTGCGGGTTGTCGAAGCTGATGTTCATCACCAGCGGCTGGTCGGGTGTCACCGCCACCTCGGTCGGCAGGTCCATCGGTACATCCTGCTCGAACTCCTTGGCCTTGAGGGAAATGTAGGCGGCATGGTCAGCTTCCACGGCTCGGATGGTCAGGCTGACACGGGTCTGCGAGCCCTTGGGCATTTCCAGGTACTGGGCACCGATCAGGTTGTCGGCCCAGTCGTCGATGACCTGGGCCGGCAGTGGGATTTTATCGGCGCTGCCGAACTGATAATGCTGGTTCAAGGGCGTGCGCAGCAGTGTCTGGTCCAGGGCGGTGGCCCGGGCGCTGATCAATCGGGCGCGCTGGCCGCTGTATTGCCCGCCATAGATGGCGCGGTCGGCGATGAAGCCTTCGCTGGTGTAGTCACGGCAATGCTGGAGGAAATCGCATTCGGTAAACGTGCGCTTGCCATCGTGGTAGCGCAGCTTGCCGTTGGTGAACGACATGATTTCCCGACCCGTCGGGTAATCCCTGAACATCGAGCGGCCGGACAACGATTTGGGCACCGCAAAGCCGAAGTAATCGAGGATCGAGGCGGTCAGGTCCACATGCCCGTAGGTGCCTGACTTGATCCGGGGTAATGGTTCCGGCGCCAGCGTCAGGTTGAACCCCCAGGACGAGGCCAGCCGCACATCGTCGATGCCATGGGATTCGTCCGAGGTGATGACCACCAGGGTGTTATCCAGGATGCCCTGGCGTTCCAGGCCCGCCAGGAAGTTCGCCAGTGCGTCGTCCAGGTAACCCACCGCCGCCTGCTTGGCCGTGTCGTAGCGTTGCAGGTAGTCGTCCGGCGCGGAGTAGGGTTGGTGCGTGCCCACGGTCAGCAGAGTCAGCATCCAGGGCTTGTCCGCCTGTTGCAGTTGCCCGACGTAGTCCAGCGCGCCTTCGAAGAACGTCTTGTCGTCCTTGCCCCAAGGAAATTCCAGATAGGCGGGGCGCGTAAACCACTCCATGCCCAGGGTCGTGTCGAAGCCGATGTGCGGCATGATCCGGTCCTTGGCCATGAAGCGCAGGCCTGCGCCTTGCAGGAAATGCGTGGAAAAGCCGTTCTGGCGCAACTGGGCCGGCAGGCAGGCTTGGTTGCGCTGGGTCTGGTTGAGCATTTCGACGCCTTTGGGCGTGCCGTCGTCGAGCTTGTCGTAATCGCCACACAGCATCGCGTACAAGCCACGAATGGTCTGGTGACTGTGCAGGACGTAATCGGGGGTGTTCATGCCGCGCTCGGCCCAGGCGCTGAGGTGTGGCATCAGGTTTTCCTGGTAGCTGCTTTTCAAGGCCTGGCGATTGGCACTCACATAGGCGCCGGGAATGCCTTCCAGGGCGATAACCAGCACGTTGCGCGCACGCCCCGGTTCGGCCAGCAATTTGCGGCCATCGAGGTCCAGGCGGGTCAGCCCTTCCATGGGCGGGAGTGGGTCAACGGTGTCGCCATCGAGCCATTGCCGGGCCTGGTCCTGCCCGGCGGCGATCCCCGCCGTGACGAGTTGGTGGGGCAGGTTGAACACATTCCATTGATCCGCCTCACTGGGGCGCCAGGCTTGCAGTGCGCCGTGGCTCAGCAGGAGCAACACCGGCACGGCCCAGGCGCGGCGCGGCAAGCGTGGCGCATGGTGGGGGCGGCAGGTCCATTGGCTCACCAGCCACAACGCCAGTGCTGCCAACTGGATCGCAGCCAGCCACGGATGGGCGAAGCCGCCGCTGGTGGAGTTTTCAACGAACTGCGGGTCGGTCAGGTAATGAATATCCGAAGGACTGGGCATCCGTCCGACCGCACTGACCAGCTCGATGCTGGCCAGGGTCAATGCGCTCCAGGCCAGCAATACCGGGAATGCCAGCCACCCGGGACGGCGATGGAGCAGCACGATCAACAACCCGCCGATACCCAGGTCCGAGAGATAACCCAACGGGTCGGACCAACCCAGGGCGAGACGCAGGCCAATGGGGACCATCAATACGCAGCCAATCAGGGCGATGAGCGAGGCGCGGGGATGGGTTGAAGCGCGATAAATAATATTCACAAGCAGCAGGCCTTTCAGTTGAAGCCAATCCATTGAACAACACACCTACCCTGTGGGAGCGAGCTTGCTCGCGATAACGTCAGGTCAGCCGTGTTTATAAGGACTGACGCACCGCTATCGCGAGCAAGCTCGCTCCCACAGGGGTTCTTCGTTTCGTCATGAAACTGTCATGAAAAGAGATGGTAGCAAGGCCCGTCGCCCCTGGCCGGGCCAATGGCCCGGTGTCCGGCTGCGCTACGCTGTGGTTCACTGGCGCAGGCCCCTACAATGGCCGTGTCGCGTTGCTTTGAGGCGCGCAGAAAACTTGTATCAGGATTTCTCATCGGGGGATGGATGGACAGGTTCCAGGAAATGCAGGTTTTTCTCGCCGTGGCCCAGGCGTCGGGGTTTTCGTCGGCGGCGCGGCGCCTGGGCCTGTCGGCGGCCAGCGTTACGCGGGCGGTGGCGGCGTTGGAGCAACGCATCGGCACGCCACTGCTGGTCCGTACCACTCGCAACGTGTACCTGAGCGAAGCCGGCCAGCGCTTTCTCGAGGACTGTCGGCGGATCCTGAACGATTTGCAGGAGGCCGAGGATTCGGCGGCTGGCAGTCACGTCCAGCCCCGCGGGCAGTTGACGATTACCGCGCCGGTCCTGTTCGGGCAATTGTTCGTCACGCCGCTGCTGGTGGATTACCTGAACCGATTCCCCGAGGTCAGCATCAACGCCTTGTTGTTGGACCGCACGGTCAGTCTGGTAGAGGAGGGCATCGACGTTGCCCTGCGCATTGGCGAGCTGCCGGATAGCAACCTGCACGCCGTGCGGGTCGGTGAAGTGCGGCGGGTGGTGTGCGGCTCCCCGGATTTCTTCGTGCGCCACGGGCGGCCCCGGCATCCGGATGACCTGGAGCGAATGCCCGTGGTGGCGTCATCGGCCATTGGCCAGGTCAAAAGCTGGACCTTCATCGATTCAGGCCAACCGTTGGCCGTCCGGCCCGTGCCGCGGTTGGTAGTGACGGCCAACCAGGCGGCGATTACCGCCGCTTGTCAGGGGCTGGGGATGACGCGAATCCTGTCTTATCAGGTGGCGGGCAACGTGGCCGCCGGTGAGCTGGAAATCGTCCTGGCCGATTTCGAATTGCCGCCGCTGCCGATCCATGTGGTGTACCAAGGCGGGCGCAATGCGCCGGCGCGGGTCCGCAGTTTTGTTGATTTTGTTGTCAGTGCATTGCGCGAACATCCAGCCTTGAGCGGCTGAAGCATTGTTTCTCTGGCTGAAACAATGGATTGCCTCTGCAGGTGATTCTCTTGTTTTTGCCTTGGGCGGAAGATGACCCCATCGACGCCGTTGTGCTGATGGCGTCACTTCCAGCGGAGTCGACCATGAACCCGATCAAGCATTATCACTTCCCGCTTTCCGGCCATTCCCATCGCGTTCAACTGATGCTGTCGTTACTCGAACTGCCGGTCGAGGAGATCTTTGTCGACTTGGCCAAGGGCGCGCACAAACAGGCGGATTTCCTTGCGCTCAATGCGTTTGGCCAAGTACCGGTCATCGATGATGACGGTGTGGTGCTGGCGGACTCCAACGCGATCCTTGTGTACCTGGCGCAAAAATATGGCAAGGGACGCTGGCTGCCCACCGACCCAGTCGGCGCCGCGCGGGTGCAGCGCTGGTTGTCGGCGGCGGCCGGGCCGATCCATGCGGGGCCGGCCACGGCGCGCCTGATCACGGTGTTTGGCGCGGCCTACAACGCTGAGGACGTGATTGCCCGGTCTCACACTGTGTTGAGCGTCATTGATCAGGAATTGAGTGACCGTGCTTTCCTGGCGGGTGACGCGGCGACCGTCGCGGACATCGCCGGCTACAGTTACATCGCCCACGCACCGGAAGGCAATGTGTCGCTAGAGGACTATGCCAATGTGCGGGCCTGGCTGGCGCGGATCGAAGCCTTGCCCGGGTTCGTGGGCATGCCGCGTACGGTTGTCGGGTTGCAAAAGCACGCCTGAAACGACAAGTGGGTAACCTTGTGGCGAGGGAGCTTGCTCCCGCTGGGTTGCGAAGCAACCCCTTGAAAAGGGCGCGCGGTGTGCCTGGCATGGCTGCGGTGTCGGTTCTGGGGCTGCTGCGCAGCCCAGCGGGAGCAAGCTCCCTCGCCACAGAGTGGGTCATGTCCCGGTAAAGACACGGATCCAGTTGGGGGATCAGGCGTAGGAAAGCGCCTTTTCCTCCAGCAGTTCTTCATACAACTGCACCCACTTGCGGCCCATTTCTTCGGACGTGAACAACTGGCGGTAACGGGCTTCGGCCCTGGCACCCATTACCTGGGCCTGCGCCGGGTTTTCCCACAGGGTACGCATCGCCTTGCGGAAGGCCTCTGGGTTGCTCGGTGGCCCCACCAGGCCGGTTTCGTCGTGGATATTGATGTAGCTGGTGCCGGTGCCGATTTCGCTGCAGATCATCGGCTTGCCGAACATCGCGCCTTCAAGCAGTGAAATGCCAAAGGCTTCAGAGCGCAGATGCGAAGGGAATACGATGGCATAACTCAGTTCCAGCAATGCAACCTTGGCTTCGTCCCCGAGGCGGCCGAGGAAATGCAAATTGCGCAAGCCCAGATCCGCGGCTTGGGCATGCAGTTGTTTTTCCAGAGGCCCGGCACCCACGATGACCACGGGGTAATCCACACCTTTGAGGGCGGCGAGCAGAATGTGCAGGCCTTTGTAGTACCGCATCACCCCCACGAACAAAAAGAAGCGTTCGCCCAGTTTTGCCTTCCATCCCGCCATGCGCTCGGCATCAGGCTGTGGATAACTCGTCTTGTTCAGGCCGTAGGTGATGATCCGGGTCTTGGCGCTGTATTCCTTGAGCACATTGCTGGTATGCACATAGTTAGGCGAAGCCGCGACGATGCGATCGGCGCCGTCCAGGAAACGTTTCATCAGAGGCCGATAAAGCTTGAGCAGTTGCCGCTGGCGAACGATGTCCGAATGGTAGGTTACGACGTAGGGTTTTTTCACGGCACTGCAAAAGTGCACCAGGTCCATGAACGGCCAAGGAAAGTGGAAATTAATGATGTCCGCTTCGGCGGCCAGCTCACGGAATTTCTTGAAAACGCTGTAGGAGAAACCGGTGGACGCCAGTTGGAAGTCCATTCGGGCTTGGTGCACGACATGCTGTTGGATCTTGATCGGCGCCGGCGCCGGCTGCCCGCTCAGGGCCAACACGGTGTTATCGATACTCAACCGGTCGGTGCTGTCGCACAGTTGGAAAATGACCTGTGCAATGCCGCCCATGGAGTCAGGCAAATAACTTTTATAAAAGTGCAGGACTCGCATTCAGCCTCCCAAAACCTGGCGATACGCGTGGGCCGTGACCTTTGCACAGCGCTCCCAGGAAAACAGCGCAGCCTGTTGTAATCCCGCTTCCCGACACGCCTGCCAGTGCAGACGATCTTCAATCAACCGCGCCATGGCGTCGCGCATGCCTTGCGGATCGTCGGGCTCGCAATAAATGCCAGCCGCCCCGGCCACTTCCGGCATCGCCGAGCAGCGGGTGGTCATCACCGGCGTGCCGCTGGCCATGGCTTCGAGTACCGGCAGGCCAAAACCTTCGTAGTACGACGGGAAAATCAGTGCCCGTGCCCCCGCCAACAACTGGGCGACCTGTTCATCAGGCAGGTAACCCGCCAGACAGACATGACCATCAGCCAGGGCGCGTTTCAACTCATCATTGAGCTGTGCCTGTTGCCATCCGCTCATTCCTACAATGAACAAAGGAAAAGCCTGACGTATGGACTCAGGAAGCCCGGCATGGGCGCGCAAGGCCAATGACAGGTTCTTGCGTGGCTCCAGGGTGCCGACACAGAGAAAATATCGGCCGTGCTCCAGCCCATGGGCCTTGAGCACGCTGTCGATCGCTTCCGGTTCGCGCGGGTGGAAACGTGCCGCCACCCCAAGCGGCGCGACCCTAAGGCGCTCGGCGGGAAGACCGAAATACTGTTGGGCTTCATCGGCGATGAACTGCGAATCGGTCAGAATCAGCTGCGCCTGTTCCACCGCGCGGCTGAGCCGTCGCTCGATTTCCTTCAGGCGTGCCGGGGGCTGCGTCTCGGGGTAGCGCAGGTGCGTGAGGTCATGGAGAGTGATCACCGTCGGCCCTTCGAAAGCCAACGGCCACAGGCTGGGTTCGTGATACAGGTCGATAGCCTTCGAACGGCCTTGATCGAAGCGTTTCTGCTCCAGCCAGCGCCGTGCCTGATAGGCGCCCGGAACCCGTCGCAGCAACGGGCTCAGCTTGGAATAGCCTGGCTTGGCTGTTGGTGGCAACTGCGGGCTCCAGCCCCAGCCGTGGAACAACGACAACTGTACGTCCGGCTCCCGCGCCAAGGCAGTCGCCAGTTCCGCTACGTAGTGGCCGATGCCGGTGCGGGGCGCCTGGAGAATCCGTGCGTTGAGGGCTATCCGCATGTTGTTTCCCTGTCGACGATCGCTTCATCAATAATGTGGCCCTCGATTCGCTCCACCAATTGCTCACTGGCCTGGCGCCAGCTCAGCCATTGCCATTGATCCAGGTTGCGCTTGGCCGGGAATAGCCCGGTGCGCTCCATGTCGATGACCAGGTTCGCCAGGCTTTGGGGGTCGTCGAGATCGAAGTAGGCCATGAAATCACCGCCGATTTCCCGAAACACTTCAATGTCGCTGCCCATCGCTGGCAAGCCGCGTTGCATGGCCTCTACCAATGGCAGGCCGAAGCCCTCCACATAGGACGGGAACACCAGTGCCGTGGCGTGTTGGTAGGCGTGTTCCAGGCTTTGGTCCGCCAGGTTGTTGAACATGAACAGGCGGCTGTCGAGCTGCGGATGGCGTTGAATGCGCTCGATCAGGGCTTCGCATTTCCAGCCGATCTTGCCGACGATGCACAGCCGCGCTTGTGAACCGGCGGCCCAGGCCCGTTCGAAGGCATCGAGCAGGTAAGCGTGGTTTTTGCGCGGTTCGATGGTGCTGACCATCAGGAATACCGGCTCGGGGCGCTTGAACAGCCGCAACAAGTTCGTGTCGATGGGTTGAGTGGCGTCAACCAGGTCCAGTTCGCTGCCTAGATGGAAATAGTCGAACCAGCGTTCGCGCACCTGTTGCTCGCCAATGCGCCGGAGCATTTCCTGGCGAAGCTGGTCGCGGATGGTGGCGGAGATGGCGACGTAGCCGTCGGCGGTGCGGGCGATCCAGTCGAACCAATGGTTGAACACCTTGACCAGTCCGGCGTCACAGAATTGCGGATGGGTCAGAGGAATCAGGTCGTAGACCACCGAGATGATCCCGACGCCATCACGCTTGAGCTGTTCGGCCAGGGGGAAGAAACCTGAGTGCCAGGAAGAGTCCAGCAACACCAGTTGATCGCCGGCCCGATGTGCCAGCGGTACGCTGCGTGCCGGGACTGGCTTGCGCTTGAGGAGACGATCGAGGATTCGAATGGGGAGGCTCACGCACGCCAGGGCGAACAGTCGGCAAGCCACGTACAAGAAGCGGCGAGCCCAGATCGACTGGCTGAAGGGGCGCCGTTGTTCGAGGGTCCGCTGCCTGAGCCAGAACAGGTTGGCGAACTGTACCAGCCGTGCTCGCAGACTGGCCAGATCCAGTCCGTTCGTGGGCAGAGGGGCCAGGCTTTTCACTTCGTACAGCTTGCCCTGCAGCATCACCACGGGAATGCATTCGCGCCCCCGATCCTTGGCCGGCAATTCACGAATGACGTTGCGCACTACTCGCTGGATGCCGGAGTTGTCATTCGGGTGGTCATATACATAGGTGCAATCCACCAACAGACGGCTCATGGCAACTCCTTTTGCGGCACCGCCTCGACGGCCGTCTGGCTCGAACGCTGGATACTGGTCCGGGCCTGGAGCCAGGAACAGCCGACGAAATCTTCCTGGCGATTATTGATCACGTGGAACACCAATCCGTAGTCGCGCCATTCGAAGTTACGGTCCAAGTGCGAGTCCAGCCGCGACAGGCTGAGCGCGACGGAGTAATTGCCCTTGCCCAGGCGCATGTCGAAACTGAAACGGAAGGTGATCTGTTCGCCGGACTTGAGGTCGGTCACGGCCTTGTCCTGGCGATGGGTGTTGATGCCGTACATGGGCTGGCCAAGGCGGTCCTTGATCAGAAAGCCCAGCACCAGCCGTTCGATGTCCTGGCGGATCTCAACCCGCACTTGCAGCACCATCGGCTGGCCGATCTCGGCCACTTCCACCGATTGCCCCTGGTTGTTGAGCAACTGCACATCGACGATGCCGGCCTCGCCGGTGCCGGAAATGGTCCGCACCTGACCGTTGGCGAGCATTTCCTGGCGGACCACTTGGCCTTCGCGCTGGGCCAGCATCGCATTGTAGTAATCCATCACCTCTTCCGGCTTGCCGCGCATGGCCATGCGCCCGTGTTCGAGCAGGATCGCGGTGTCGCAGATCGACTGGATCGCCGAGCGATCATGGGACACGATCAGCAGCGTGGTGCCGGCCTTGCGGAAGCTGCGGATGCGCTCGAAGCTCTTGTGCTGGAAGTAGGCATCGCCCACCGACAGCGCTTCGTCGACGATCAGGATGTCCGGGCGCCGGGCAGTGGCGACACTGAATGCCAAGCGCATCTGCATGCCGCTGGAATAGGTGCGTACCGGCTGGTCGATGGCCTCGCCGATTTCGGCGAAGCCCTCGATCTCGGGCATCAGGGCTGCGATTTCCTCCACCTGCATGCCCAGCAACTGGCCGGCCATGAACGCGTTCTGGCGACCGGTAAAGTCCGGATGAAAGCCCATGCCCAGTTCCAGCAGCGCGGCAACGCGGCCTTGTAGCTGGATGTGGCCGCAGGTGGGTTGGGTGGTGCCGGTGATCATCTTGAGCAACGTACTTTTGCCGGCACCGTTGACCCCGACGATGCCAACGGCTTCCCCGGGCTGGATCTCGAAATCCACGCCCTGGAGGATCCAGTGCAGTTGATGGCGCTGGCGGGAAAAGGGAATCAACCACTCCAACAGCCGGCTCCAGCGGTTCGGATACTGTTTGTAGGCCTTGCCCAGGCCGGTGACACGCAAATGTCCCATCAGAGTTCATCCACCATTTCACCGCCGCGCCGGCGAAACATGCGCAAGCCCAATACGCACAACAGCAGGGCGAGCCCCAGCACCGGCACCAGCGAACTCCAGACCGGCCACTGGTTATAGAGAAACAGGTTCTGGTAGCTCTGCATCAGGGCGGTCATGGGGTTGAAAGCGAGCAGTTGCTGGATCGACGGCGGCAGGATCGTCATCGGGTAGACGATCGGCGTGAGCCAGAACCAGAATTGCAGGAAAATGCCGAACAGTTGCCCGACATCGCGGAAAAACACATTGAGAATCCCCAGCAGCATGCCCAGCCCGGCGGCGAACATCACTTGCAGGACCAGCAGGGGCACCAGGGCCAGCAAGGTCATGCCTGGCCAGCGCCCGGTGATCAACAGGAAACCGAGAAACAGCCCAAGGATGATCGCGAAGTTGATGCCCGCGTTGAAGAGCACGATCACTGGCAGGCAGATCCGGGGGAAGCTGATCTTTTTCAGCAGGTTGGCGTTTTCCAGGAACATGCACTGGCTGCGGGTGGTGATCTCCGCGAACAAGCCCCAGGTCAGCAGCCCGGCGCAGAGGTAGACGCTGTAGGCCATGCCGTCTTCGACCCCCGGCAGGCGGGCACGCATGATGTGGGAAAAAATCACCGTGTAGACGAGGATCATCGACAACGGGTTGAGCACCGTCCACAACGCGCCGAACAACGAGTTGCGATACCGCGCCTGGAACTCGCGCTTGACGCTGCCCAGGACGAAGCCGCGGTAATTCCACAGCGTGTGATGCAAGATCAATAACATCATCTTGCCTTGCCATGATGAGGCTTTAAGCAGATATTTTTCACTCCTGTTGCACCCGTATTTTCCAGTCGGACAGAATTGATCTCAGCGACTGTTGTGTTGTGGTCTCAGGCTTCCATCCTGTTATCTGGTGCAGTCTGGCGTGGCTGCCGCAGACGCGGCGCTGGCTTATTGTGCGCAAGCGCGCAGCGTCTTGGGTTAATTGTATTTCGATCTGAGCAATATCTGCGAGTTGCTCAATCAGGCTGCGAACGCTTTGCTCACGCCCCGAGCAGATGTTGTAAATCCGACCAGGTGTTCCTTTCGCCAGCAGCGCGAGGTAAGCCGAAACAACATCGTCGACATCAAGGAAGTCGCGTGTGACATCAATATCGCCTACGGCGAGTTGCGGCGTTTGTAGCCCCTGCTGCATACGGCAGATCTGCCGTGCAGCGCTTGCGATGACAAATTGCTCCTTCTGCCCGGTTCCGATGTGATTAAAGGGGCGCGCTACCACTACAGGCCAACCTTCGCTGATTCCCCACTGCAGACTTAACAGTTCTGCTGACAATTTGCTTACCGCATACGGGTTGCAAGGGGCAGGGGGCTGTTGTTCGGTAATGGGAAACCCGTCTTCGCTGACCTGACCATAGACGTCACCGGAGCTGACATACAGGAACGTGCCGGTGAATCCCCGGGCCTTGAGGGCCTGAAGCAGGTTCAAGGTGCCCAGCAGGTTGATGTTCAGGGTGCGTGCAGGGTCGCGGAAGGCTGCAGGGACAAAGGTCTGGCCCGCCAGATGAATCACGGCGTCGGGAACCTCGGGCCAGAGGCCCTCCAGGGTCTTGGCATCCGTCAGGTCGTAGCGCGCGGCGACAGGCATCACCTGCCAGGCCGAATCATGACCGTCCAGTCGAGATTTGAGGTGACGTCCAACGAAACCGCTGAGGCCCGTAACGAACAGACGTTTTTTCAAGCACCAGCCCTCTTTACGGTGACTTCGTCTATCGCGAATTGAGTAGGAAATTTCCGTAAGATCGGGGAAAAGTCACTCAACGATCAGCTTAGCGAAGCATTTGTTGTAGTTGTTTGGTTGCCAATCTGTGCCAATTTCGCAGCAATTTCAACAGCGCAAACCGTGACTGGTCAGTTCTCATATTTATAGCGGGTTTATTCACATCGAGCGGTTCACGAACCCTTGGCGGATGTGTTTAGAATGCCCCTCGTCACACTTGCCCCTGGTTCCGATCTTCGGATCGAACCGCAAGGGACGGGACCAAAAAAAACAAGAACGAGACGGGTAGCAAGATGAACGACGCGTGGCGGCTCCCGGGCCGGCTCGATGCGTGACTCGACCGTCATGAAGTTGGGGCTGCCGGGATGGCGGCGCCATGATGGGATGCCATGAATTTCATTCTTTACTCGGATGTAAACGATCACTCCATCAGTCAGAGCCTCGGTCGCCCTGAGTACAGCTATTACTTCGTGCTCAAGGCCTATCGCCCCGTGCTGGAAAGCCTGGGACCCGTGCATGTGGTGTCGTCGGTCGCAGAGGTCGATCCGCTTTATCAAACGTTGCGGCAGGCCGGACAGGACTGCTTGTTCCTTTCGTTTTCCCCCCCGCACAAGACCCCGCTCGACCTGCTGTGCCCGATGGTCTGCGTAGTGGCCGGGGAGTTCGATTCGATCCCGGCCGAGCACTGGGATGACGACCCGCGGCATGACTGGAGCCGCACGCTGGCCCGTCATGGCCGGGTGATTACCTTGTCCAGCCACACGGCCGAGGCGATCCGTCGGACGTTGGGTGAGGATTTCCCAGTGCTGGTGTTGCCCACGCCACTGTGGGAGCGTTTCGCGGCGGTTCGTGAGCATCACCCAAGCCGGCCGGTCAACCCCGGAACGACCTTGCAGATCAAGGGTTGCATCATCGACAGTCGGCCCCTCGGGTTGTCGGCGGATGGCTTGATCGCGCCGATTTTCGAAGGTGAGCCGGAACCAGAGCCTAGCGTTGATCCAGACATCGTACCGCCGCCGCTGACTTGGCGGCGGCGGGCATTCATTTCCCGTCATTACCTGCGCGAAGTCGTCCGCGCCTTCACCGGCAGGAGCGAGCAGGGCCCCGTCTGGCTGTTCAAGCACAACCTGCTGTGCTGGTATCGCGAGGCGGTCCGCGACCTGATTCCGGTGCCGGTACGCGTTGCCACCAGCCGGGTCCTGAGGGGGCCAGCGCCGCCGTTAGTCGTCGAGCCCGTTCCTGAGCCCGCGCCACCGGAACATCCCCAAGCCGTCCTGCCGGACACCAGCCAGATGGCGGAAACCGACGTCAGCGGGGTGGTGTACGTCAGCGTGTTCAACCCTGATGACGGTCGCAAGAACTGGCATCAGTTGATCACCGCCTTCTGTTGGGCGCTACGCGACGTCGAAGCCGCCACGCTGGTGCTGAAGATGACCCAGAACGATTTGTCGACCTACTACGTCGAGCTGCTGACGCTGCTGTCCCAGCTATCGCCATTCAGTTGCCGGGTGGTGGTGATGCACGGGTACCTGGAGGACGAACAATTCGCCCGGCTGTATGGCGCGGCGAGTTTCTACGTCAACGCGTCCCGTTGCGAAGGCCTGTGCCTGCCTCTAATGGAATTCATGTCCTGCGCGCGCCCGGCTATCGCGCCGGACCACACGGCGATGCGCGACTACATCGACGCGCAAGTGGCCTTCATCGTCAAATCCAGCCGCGAACCGACCATCTGGCCGGAAGACTCACGCATTTTGTATCGCACCCTGCGCCATCGTCCCGACTGGGGTTCATTGACACTCGCCTATGAGCAGAGCTACGCCATGGCCAAGCACCAGCCGCAGGCCTATCAGGCCATGGCCGCTGCCGCGAGCGAGCGGATGCGTCGCTATTGCGGGTTCGCCCCGGTGCAGCAGCGCCTGGCGGATTTCCTGGCGGCGCCAGGCTGTGATGAAGGGCTGTCGCGGGTGGCCCAGGCAGGTACCGCCTCATGTTGATCATCATTTATTCGGAAACCAACCAGAGCAACATCCTGGAAAACCTCGGCAAGCCCGAGTACAGCTATTACTTCGTGCTCAAGGAGTTCCGCCCGGTGCTGGAGCGGTTGGGGCAGGTCGTCGAAGTGACTCAACCTGACGAAGAGGTCGATGAGCTTTATGCCGATTGCCTGGGGCGCGGCGAGGATTGCGTATTCCTGTCGTTTTCACCGCCGCACCGCACCGCCGCCCACTACGCCTGTCCGACGATCCCGCTGTTTGCCTGGGAGTTCAGCACCATTCCCACCGAAAGCTGGCAGGGCGAGCCCCGGCACGATTGGCGGGTGGTCTTGGGCGCAACCGGCATGGCGATCACCCATTCCAGCTTCACGGTCAAAACCGTTCGCGAGGTGATGGGGGCGGACTTCCCCATCGCCGCCGTCGCCGCGCCGGTATGGGACCGCTTTGCCGCCCGTGGGGCGGCGCTGGCCCAGCGGCCGACCGTGGATCACATGCGCCTGCAATTGCACGGCCTGTTGATCGACAGCCGCACCACCGACCTGCGGCCGTATGGCCCACCGGCGCATCAGGCCGGTATGCCGCTGGTGCTGGACGGCCCGGCCGAGGATTGCGAGTTACTGCTGGACGGTGTGATCTACACCTCCGTGTTCAATCCTTACGACGGTCGCAAGAACTGGAAGGACATGATCAGCGCATTTTGCACGACGTTTCGCGACGTTGCCGACGCAACCCTGGTGCTCAAGCTGACTCATCACGACGTCAGCGCCGCGCTGACCGACATGCTCCACCATGTCTACAAGAACCAGTCGTACCGCTGCCGCATCGTGCTGATACACGGTTACCTGGCGGACGCGGACTACGAACGGCTGGTGGAAGCCACCCGATACGTGGTCAACAGTTCCTACGGCGAAGGGCAGTGCCTGCCTTTGATGGAGTTCATGTCGTGCGGCCGTCCGGCGATTGCGCCGCTGAACACGGCGATGGCCGACTACATCGACCCTGACAACGCCTTCATCGTGGAGTCGACCGAGGAATTGACCGCCTGGCCCCACGACCCGCGTGCCGCGTACCGCACCCTGCGGTATGTCACCGATTGGGACTCGCTGTGTTTGGCCTATCGCGCCAGTTATGACGTGGCCAAGAACGACCCCGAGCGTTATCGCCGGATGTCGGCCCACGCCGTGCGCAGCCTGGAAAAATTCTGCAGCCAGGCCAACGCCGAGCAGCGTTTGCGGGCGTTTTTCGAAGCCATACCCGAGCGGCGCCGGAACGCGCAGCAGCCATGATCCGCCGATGGCTGGCCGGGCTCAGGCCACCGGTCGAACCCTCGCCACCGCCGACGGCGGCCGTTTCGCCCCGGGATGCCGGCCTCTACGACGCGATGCTCGACGGTTGGTTTTGCAGTGAAACCGGTGAGTTGCTCAAGGGCTTTGCCATCACGGCCGAGGATACTTTGCTGGATGTCGGCTGTGGCGAAGGCGTGGCGACCCTGTTTGCAATGCGCCAGGGCGCGTCCGTGATCTTTACCGACAGCGAACAGGACAAGGTGCGCGACCTCGCCCGCCAGGTCGAAGCCCAGGCCGCCGCGCCGTTCCTGGGCCTGGTCAGCAACAGCCTGCCGCTGCCCCTGGCCGATGGCTGTGCGAACAAGATCGTCTGCATGGAAGTGCTCGAGCATATCCCTGATCCAGCGCCGTTCATGGCCGAACTGGTGCGCATGGGCCGGCCCGGGGCGCAGTACCTGCTCAGCGTGCCGGCCTCGGTGGGCGAGCATTTGCAGCAAGGCATCGCGCCGCCGGGCTACTTTCAAGCGCCCAACCATGTGCAGATTTTCACTGCCGAACGATTCGCCGCGCTGGTGGAAGACGCCGGGCTGGTGATCGAGCATCGTCAGGCCAGCGGATTTTTCTGGGTCATGGGCATGATTTTCTTCTGGGCCAGCGAACGGGCGGCGGGCCGGGACCTCGAGGGGGCCGTGCGCGATCGTATCCAGGCGCCGTACCCACCGTTGATGGAACGCTGGGCGAGCCTCTGGCAGGACTTGCTGGCGCAGCCCGGCGGCTTGGCGAGCAAGCAGGGGCTGGACCGGTTCATGCCCAAGAGCCAGGTCATCATCGCGCGTAAACCCGATCGTTCTTCCGGGAGTCCATCATGAGCAGCAAGCGGATCATGGACATCGAGTTGTTGCGCGCCGTTGCGGTGATCGGCGTGTTGTTCCATCACCTGCAAGGCATGCCGTTTCCTGGCGGATGGCCGCGCCTGGCGGCCCTGGCCGACAGTTTCCAGCTGTGGTGGGGCGTGGACCTGTTCTTCGCGATTTCCGGGTTCGTCATCGGACGCAGCCTGATCCCGCAATTGCGGCGCGGCGATAACCCCCGGCAATTCTGGGCCATCACCCGGGACTTCTGGATTCGCCGGGCGTTTCGCCTGTTGCCGTCGGCCTGGCTCTGGCTGCTACTGGTGCTGTTCGCGGTGTTCTTCCTGAACCGCTCCGGGGCGTTTGGCAGCGTGCAGGCCAACCTGCAGGCGACGCTGGCCGGTTTCCTGCAATTCGCCAACCTGCGTTTTGCCGATGCGTTCATGCAGTATGAATACGGCGCAAGCTTCGTGTACTGGACGCTGTCGTTGGAAGAGCAGTTCTATCTGATCCTGCCGTTGCTGGTGTTCGTCTCGCGTCGCTACCTGGTGTGGGTGTTGCTGGCGGTGGTGCTGGTGCAAGTCTTCACTTGGCGGGCGCTGTGGTTGTCGGTGATCCGTACCGATGCCTTGGCGCTGGGTGTGTTGTTGTCGATCTGGAGCCTGCGGCCCAGCTACTGGCGCTTCGAGCCCACGTGGTTGCGCCGCCCGCCCTTGGGCGTGCTGCTGGTGCTGGGCCTTGGCAGCGTGATGGCCGGGATCGCCACCGAGCACTTCAATTTGTCGTTCTACCGTCTCGGGGTCATTGCCGTGCTCAGCGCCGTGCTGGTCTGGGTGGCCTCGTATGATCGGGATTATCTGTTGCCCCGCGGTCGACTGAAAACGGCGCTGACTTGGGTGGGCAGTCGTTCCTATGGGATCTACCTGATCCACATCCCGGTGTTTTTCCTGCTGCGTGAGTTGTGGTTTCGTTTTGCCCCCTTGGGCTCGCCGGACCCTGCAAGCCATCCCTGGCCGGCGCTGGTGTGTGCGTTGTTATTGATCGGGCTGTTGAGCGAGCTCAATTACCGCTGGGTCGAAATGCCCATGCGCAACCGTGGTGCCCGGCTGGTTGAACGCCTGTCCGCCGCCCGAACCGTCCTTCCTCTCCCTGGAGCCCCGACATGCTGAGCCTTTTGAAGAAACTCACCACGGGCATGCCCGCGCCCGCCGAGCCGGCCGCCGAGAAAGTCGACCCGTATATGCTCGGGCTGCACGATGCGATGCTCAGCGGCTGGTTCAACCAGCAAACCGGCGAACTGTTCACGGGTTTCCCGGTGACGCCTGAAGACACGCTGCTGGACGTGGGCTGCGGCGACGGCGGCAACGTGCATTTTTGTGGAATGCGCGGGGCGAAGATCATCATTGCCGACATCGACGCGGCCAAGGTCGAAGCCACTCGCCAGCGCTTGAGCGACACCCCCGCGCGCGAAGTCGAGTGCCACGTGACCGACTGCAACCCGCTGCCGATTGCCGACGCCACGGCCACCCGGGTGGTGTCCACCGAAGTCATCGAGCACGTCGACGACCCGGCGCAATTCCTCGCCGAGCTGGTGCGGGTCGGCCAGCCCGGTGCGCTGTACCTGCTGAGCGTGCCGCACCCCAGTTCCGAAGACCTGCAAAAGGACATCGCCGCGCCGGAGTACTTCCGCAAGCCCAACCACATTCGCATCATCAGCGAAGAGCAGTTCAAGGCGATGGTCAGCGCGGCCGGCTTGGAAGTGTTGAGCCACAGCCAATACGGATTCTACTGGTCGATGTGGATGCTGTTGTTCTGGGAGGCCAAGGTCGACTTCAGCAACCCCGACCACCCGTTGCTCAATCATTGGGCCGACACCTGGCAAGCCGTGCTGAATTCGCCGCGTGGCGCGCAGCTCAAGCAGGCGCTGGACGCGGTAGTGGCCAAGAGTCAGGTCATTATTGCGCGTAAGCCTGGCGCGCGCTCCTAGCAGCAAGGGCGCCTTTTGTGGCGAGGGAGCTTGCTCCCGCTGGGTTGCGAAGCGACCCCCTTTTGGTGGGCGCGGCGGCGCCCCGGGGGGGCCAGCGCCCGCGGCCGCGCTGTGCGCCAGGGGGGG